>JAJPIH010000034.1 GCA_021324875.1 Alphaproteobacteria bacterium | reverse complement strand
GCCGACATGGATTTGATGGGGATCGACATCCAGGCGATTTCACCGTCGCCGAACCAGACCTATTACGGTGCCGAACCCGAACTGGGCATCGCCACCGCGCGGATTATCAACGACAACCTGGCCGAGATCGCCGGCCGCCACCCGGACCGCTTTGTCCCGCTCGGCACGGTGCCGTTTCAGGCTCCGGAGCTGGCGATCCAGGAACTCGAACGGCTGCACAAAAGCCTCGGGTTTCGCGGCATCGAAATCGCCACCAACGTCGCCGGCGAAGATCTGGCGGCCGAGCGGTTCCGCAAGATCTTCGCGCGCATCGAAGAACTGGGGCTGCTGGTGTTCATGCATCCGACCGGCTTTCCCGAGGCGCGGCGGTTTGGCGATCATTACCTCGTCAATGTCATCGGCAATCCGCTCGACACGACGGTGGCGGTCCATCATCTGATCTTTGGCGGCGTGCTCGACGACCACCCCAATCTGAAACTGGTTCTGGCTCATGGCGGCGGCTATCTGCCGGCTTATTCGGGCCGCATCGATCATGCCGCCTCGGCCCGTCCCGACGCTTGCGAAATCATTTCGCGGATGCCGACCACCTATTTGAAGCGGCTCTATTTCGACACGATCGTCTACACCCACCACCAGCTTGAATATCTGGTCGCGCAATACGGCGCGGATCACGTGCTGATGGGCACCGATTATCCCGCCGATATGGGCGAGGTCGACCCGATCGGCTTTGTCGAGCGCGCCAAGGGGCTCGACGATGCCGAGCGGCGCGCGATCCTCGGCCGCAACGCCGCACGGCTGTTGAACATCGAGATCCCGACAACCCGCGGCTGAGGCCGGCGCCCGGCCGCGATTGTCGTCCCGCGGTGGTCGGCCTCGCCCGCCGCCGCGGCAAAAATCCAGGTTCGGAGACAAACACGATTCTGTTCAAATGCTTGCCCGAAGGGGCGCCGATCCCGGGCCGCTTTCCGGGACCGGTTCACGCCCGCGGCAAATGGTTTACGATCGACATCCACTGCCATGTCCGCTGCGCCGAGGCGGCGCAAATGGTCGAAGGCAACGCGAACGTCTCGCGCTGGTTTCTCGAAACCCAGGCCAGCCCGCAAAGCCGGGCGATCAACCGGGCGAATGGCGAACGCACCGCCGAACAGGGCGCATCGCCGGAAAGGCGCATCGCCGACATGGATCGGATGGGGATCGACATCCAGGCGATCTCGCCGGCGCCGCGCCAGACCTATTATGGCGCCGACCCCGATCTCGGACGCGCAGCGACCCGCGCGATCAACGATTTTATCGCCGAGATCTGCGCACGCTATCCCGATCGCTTTGTCGGCCTCGGCACGGTGCCGCTGCAGGCCCCGGAATTGGCCGTCGCCGAGCTCGAGCGGCTGCACAAATCACTCGGGTTTCGTGGCATCGAGATCATGACCCATGTCGCCGGCGAGGATCTTGCGGCCGAGCGCTTTCGCAAAATCTTTGCCCGCTGCGAGGAATTGGGGCTCGTCGTGTTCATGCATCCCGACGGCTTCACCGAAGCGCGGCGCCTGGGCCAGCATTATTTTGCCAATGTCATCGGCAATCCGCTCGATTCAACGGTGGCATTGCATCACCTGATTTTTGGCGGCGTATTGCGCGACTATCCGAACTTGAAACTTGTCGTGGCGCATGGCGGCGGTTTTCTGCCGGCCTATTCGGGGCGGATCGACCACGCGGCCTCGGCGCGGCCGGATTGCTGCGAAGTCATTACGCGGATGCCGACCACCTATTTGAAACGGGTCTATTTCGACGCGCTCGTCTACACCCACCATCAATTGGCCTATCTGGTCGAAGAATATGGCGCCGACCACATCCTGATGGGCACCGATTATCCGGCCGATATGGGCGAAATCGACCCGGTTGGCATGATCGAAGCCTGTCCGGGCCTCAACGACGCCGAGCGCCGCGCAATATTCGGCGGCAATGCCGCGCGGCTACTCAGCCTTGAAGTGCCGCAACGGCTGCGCTAGAGGCACGGCGACGGGCGGGGCAACGCCCGAGCGGGTCCGGTGGCGGCCGATGGCGCCCGGCACAAACCGGGCAATCGACGACCGTCGAAAGAGGCGACGTCCTGAAGGGAGGAGACGATGAAATTCCTGACCGACGAACAACTGGCTGAATTGTCACCCGCCGAGACCGCTTCTTTCCCCTCGCCGGTGCCGACCCAGATCGTGTCGAGCGACGAGTATCTGCCCGTCCCCCAGACCGACAAGCAGCGTCAGGTCGAAGCCCGGCTCAAGGAAATGAGCAGCCGACTGGCGCGGCGTCAGGGGCTCTCACGACGGCGCTTCTTCCAGACCGCCTCCGGCATGGCGGCGTCGTTTGTCGCGATGAACGAGGTGTTTGGCCCGGTCTTCGACGCTACCCCGGCTGAGGCCGCCACCCCCGAATTGGCCAACGAGCGCGCGGCCGCATTATCGGGGCAATTCATCATCGACGGCCATACCCATTTCCTGCGCGACGACACGCGCCTCGCCGGCTTTGCCAAAATGCGCAACGCCTTTGGCAAGCTCGGCTGGAACAAGGAGCTGACCGGCGAACAGACCCTCGACGACCTTAAATTTACCAACTATATCAAAGAGGTCTATATGGACAGCGACACCAAGGTGGCGCTGTTGTCGAATTCGCCGTCGGACATTCCACAGGATTGGTTTATTCCGCAGGCCGTCGTGTTCGAAACCCGCGCCAAGGTCAACAAGGAGGCCGGGTCGCGTCGCATGCTGGCGCATTTCACGATCACCCCCGGGCAACCCGGCTGGCTCGACCAGGTCGATCAGGCGATCGAGGTGTACAAACCCGATTCGTGGAAGGGCTATACGGTCGGCGACAACACGCATAAGGAGCTTGCCCACTGGCCGTGGCATGCCGACGACGAAAAGCTGATGTATCCGTTCTACGAGAAGGCGGCCAAAGCCGGCATCAAAAATGTGTGCATCCACAAGGGGTTGTTTGCGCCGGGTGTCGAAAAACAATTCCCGCGGCTGCGCCCCTATGCCGATGTCAGTGATATTGGCAAGGCCGCCAAGGATTGGCCGCAGCTCAATTTTCTCGTCTACCATTCGGCCTATCGCTGGGTTGGCGGCAATCCCGCCGATGGGATGGCCGAGTTCGACCAGACCGGGCGCAGCTCGTGGACCAGCGACCTTGCCGAAATTCCGGAAAAATACGGGGTCACCAATGTCTACGGCGATCTCGGGCAGATTTTCGCGTGGACCGCAGTGGCCGAGCCGCGGCTGGCGGCGGCGCTGATGGGCATGCTGATCAAGGGATTGGGCGCCGACCATGTATTGTGGGGCACGGATGCGGTGTGGACCGGCGCGCCGCAATGGCAGATCGAAGGGCTGCGTCGCCTCGAAATCCCCGAAGACATGCAAAAGAAATACGGTTTTGCGCCGCTTGGTCCCGCCGACGGACCGGTCAAAAGAGCGATTTTCGCCGGCAACAGCGCGCGGCTCTACAATTACGACCAGCACGCCGCGCTGCCCGGCGCCGACCGCTTTGCCCAATTGAAGGCCGATTATTTGGCCGCCGGCGGCGGGCGCAGCAATCTTCGCTACGGCTACGTGCGCAATTCGGCTTAGGGTGTTTTTGTGGTCTCTTGGCGCCGGGCGGGGCGCGCCGGGTGCCGGGGGCTCGGCGCCGCCCTTGGAGCCCCGCCGCGGGCGCCGGCGAGGCTGGGCCTCGCGCCGCCAACTGCTGGCCAATCTCGGCCTTGCCGCCGCAGCTGCCGGTGGCTGGTTCCGGCTTGCCCGGGCCGCGGCGCAAGTCTCCCAGAGCGAGGCGCATTACCAGGACCACCCGAAAAACGGCCTGAGCTGCGCGGTCTGTGCGCTGTTCCGGCCGCCTTCGTCCTGCGTCGTGGTCGCCGGTGTGATCAGCCCGAAGGGCTGGTGCCGCTTTTTCGATTTGCCCGATTGACCCCGCGGCGCCAAATCTGAGGCGTGGGGCGGCGGGTGCGAAGCGCCGGTTCGCGGGCAGCGGGAGGAGAAATGGCCGGGTTGTATTTCGAGGAGTTCGAAGAGGGGCAGGTCTTCGACCATGCGCCGAGCCGCACCGTGACCGAGATGGACAATGTGCTGTTCAGCGCCTTGACGATGAACCCGCAGCCGCTCCACCTCGACGAGGAATTCGCCAAGCAGACCGAATTCGGGCAACGCATTGTCAACAGCCTCTTTACCCTGGGGTTGGTGATTGGCATCAGCGTCGGCGAGACGACGCTCGGAACCACGATCGCCAATCTCGGCATGAGCGAAGTGCGCTTTCCCAAACCGGTGTTTCACGGCGACACGCTGCGCGCGCGAACGATTGTCCGGGCCAAGCGCCACAGCCGGTCGCGGCCCGACGCCGGCATCGTCGAATTCGAGCACCAGGGCATCAACCAGCGCGGCGAGGTGGTGGCGGTGTGCCGCCGCGCCGGCCTGATGATGTGCCGTCCGGCGGCCCAGGAGGGGTGAATGCGCTCGTATCTGTTCGTGCCCGCCGACAGCGAGCGCAAGCTGGCGCGCGCCCCGCAATCGGGCGCCGATGCGCTGATCCTCGATCTCGAGGATTCGGTGGCGCCGGTGAACCGCCCGGAAGCCCGGCGTCTTGCCCGGCGCTTTCTCGACGAGACCGGGGAGGCCGGGTTTCGCCGCTGGGTCAGGGTCAACCCGCTCGCCTCGGGGGTGGCGCTCGATGACCTCGCCGCGACGGTGCCGGGAGGGCCCGACGGGATCCTGTTGCCGAAATGCGTGCCCGAGGATTTGCGGACGCTCGACCATTATCTCGCCGCGTTCGAGACCGCGGCGGCGTTGCCGCGCGGCTCGGTCCGGGTGATCGCGATCGCCACCGAAACGCCGGCGGCGCTGTTTGCCATCGGCCACTACGCCGGCGTCTCGCAACGGCTTGCCGGCATCACCTGGGGCGCGGAGGATCTCGCCGCCTCTATCGGCGGCAGCAACCGCCGCGCCGACGGCGTCTATGACGATGTCTACCGGCTGGCGCGCTCGCTCTGTCTTGTCGCCGCGGCGGCGGCCGGGGTCGAAGCGATCGACACGATCTACACCGATTTTCGCGACGAAGCCGGTCTCGTGCAGGAATGCGCGGCCGCCAAGGCGTCCGGGTTCACCGCCAAGATGGCGATCCATCCGGCGCAAATCCCGGCCATCAACCGGGTCTTCACCGTCGGCGAGGACGATCTCGTCTGGGCGCGGCGTGTGGTCGAAGCTTTTGCCGCCCAGCCCGAGGCGGGCACCGTGGCGCTCGACGGCAAAATGATCGACCGCCCGCACCTGACCTTGGCCCGCCGACTGCTCGAACGCGCGGCAGGCTAGGGTTCAGCGGTCCGCGCCGCGTTCCAGGAAGCGCTCGGCCAGCCGCGCCAGAAAGCTCGCGCCAATCGGCAATGCGGCGTCGTTGAAATCGTAATGCGGATTGTGCAGAAAGCACTCGCCCTCGCCCGGCCCATTACCAAGCCACAGCATCGCCCCGGGCCGCCGGTTCAACATGAACGAAAAATCCTCGCCGCCCATCGACGGTGCCACATTGCGCAACACACCGTCGGCGCCGCAAATTTCGGCGGCAACCGCGGCGGCAAATTCGGTCTCGGCGGCGTGATTGACGGTCGGCGGATAGGAGCGGCGATAGCTGGCCTCGGCCGACACGCCATGAACGATCGCCGCGCCGCGCGCGATCTCGCCGATGCGGCGCTCGATCGCATCCTGCACCTCGGGACGAAAGCTGCGCGCCGTGCCACCGATATGCAGCTCATCCGGGATCGCGTTGTAGGCCGAACCGCCGCGCATAAAACCGACGCTGACCACCGCCGCATCGAGCGGATCGACGGTGCGGCTGACGATTGTCTGCAGCGCCAGAACGATCTCCGCCCCGACGACAAACGGGTCGCGGCCGAGATGGGGATGAGCGGCATGTGTGCCGTGGCCCCGGATGCGGATGTCCCAGCGGTCGGAGGCGGCGAGCAGCGGCCCCGCTCTGGCGGCGATCTGGCCGACCGGGATCCCCGGCCGGTTGTGCAGGGCGAAGACCGCGTCGCACGGAAATTTTTCGAACAATCCTTGCTCGACCATGACCCGGCCGCCGCCCCCGCCTTCCTCCGCCGGCTGAAAGATCAGGTGCACGGTGCCGCGGAAATCTCCGGCTGCGGCGAGATACTTGGCGGCGCCAAGCAACATCGCGGTATGGCCGTCATGGCCGCAGGCGTGCATTTTGCCGTCGGCGGTCGAGCGGTGCGCGAAATCGTTTTGCTCCTGGATCGGCAGCGCGTCCATGTCGGCGCGCAGACCGATCGCCGCCGGCGAGTTGCCGCGCCGGATCGTGCCGACCACACCGGTGCCGGCCAGGCCGCGATGCACCTCGCAGCCGAATTCGGCGAGCTTGGCGGCGACAATGTCGGCGGTGCGCTTCTCGGCGAAGGCCAGTTCCGGATGGGCGTGGATGTCGCGCCGGATCGCGGTCAGTTCGTCCAGATAGTCGCCTATTTCAGGGATGATCGGCATCGACGGCTCCGATTCCGGCAATGCCGGACCGATTAGCCGATAATTTCGCACAAAAGCAATCGCACTGTCGCGGCTCGCTTGCGGCGGCTGGAACCGTCGCCGCTTTTGGTTTAATGGATCGGGGTCTTGGGAACCGTTGCGATCACCGCGGATGGTCGTCATGCGCGTCACGGGGTTCACGACGGCGCTTGCCGTCATGATGGTTGTCGCCGCGTGCGCCTCGCCGCCGCCGCCTTTACCGCCGATCAACTCGGTCGCGTTCGAACGGCGCCCGCCGCCGCCCGGGCAACCCGGCTATCTCGACACCATCAAATTCATCGACAATGGAATCCGCTATATCATTCCGACCGGCGGGTTCTTTGTCGCGAATACCGGCGATATGTGCTTTCGCGGCGTGCTCACGCCCGGCGTCGCCCCCGAGTACCTGCCCGACAATTTCTGGTGTATCAGCCCCTATGACGTCAGTCGGGTGGAGGCGATCGACAACAATATCAGCTATATCAACCAGGTTCGCCTCTGGTGCCGGCACGCCGCGCCGCAATGCGCCTACAAGCTCGGCTTTCCCAACATGCTCGACAATTTATGGAACGCCAACAGCATTACCACCGAAACCGTACCATTTCTGCAACAACGCGATGCGATTGCCTATCTTGTCTATCTGATGGGCGGCGAGGTTGAGCGCGATGTGGCCGCGCAATGACCGGTGCTCAGCGCGCGCTTGACACGCCGCCCCCAGACCCTAGCGTCGCGGCGCTGGCTTCGGCAACGGAGGACTCCCGATGATTATCGAGATGCGCACCTACACCCTGCAACCGGGGACGGTGGCGAGCTTCGAAGAACGGTTCGGACAAGCGCTGCCGGCCCGCGCCCAGGTTTCGCCGCTGGCTGCGTTCTGGCACACCGAGGTCGGACCGCTGAACCAGGTCATCCATGTCTGGCCCTATGACGACATGGCGGCGCGCACCCGGCTGCGCGAGGCGGCGACCTAGCAGCCGGGGTGGCCGCCCAATGTCCGCGAATTCATCGTCGCGCAGCACAGCGATATCTACCTCCCGGCGCCGTTTTCGCCGCCGCTGGAGCCGCGGCAATTGGGCGGGCTTTACGAGATCCGCATCTATACTTTCAAGCCCGGTGGGATCGCCGGCGTGATCGACCGCTGGAGCGGACACATCGCCCGCCGCCAGGAGCTGTCGCCCTTGGTCGGCGCCTGGTACAGCGAACTCGGCGGTCTCAACAAATGGTGCCACATCTGGGCCTACAAGGACGCGGCCGAGCGTTTCCGCATCCGCGAAGAGGCGCGCACCAAAGGGATCTGGCCGCCGCCGTCGGGCGGCGGGCCGAACATGATGATCCGCCAGGAAAACATGCTGGTCGTGCCGGCGGCGTTCTCGCCGCTGCGCTAGCCCGGTTTCCCGACGCCGGGCGCGACGCAGACCGCCCGTCGCGATTGCGACCCGATGCTCGGGCGAGGTCCAGGCGACGCGCGGCAGACGCGCCCGTAGCAGGCGCAGCGGGCGCATGGCCGCCCGCTCGCCCGGCGTCGTGGGATGCGGATTTCGCCGCGGCGTGCGACAATAGGCGTGTACAATTGAACCGGCCATACGGCCGGCCACCAAAGCGGGGTGTTCGCAGATGCCAGAAGCGTTGCACACATTCAAGGCAGACCCGTTGACCTTTGTCGTCCGGCACGAATTGTGGGACGGCAATATTCATGACCATGCCGACCAGGGCGTGGTGATTTCGGTCACCGCGGGGATCGCCGGCAACGAGACAACGCTGTTGCGCTTTAACTGTTTCGACCAGGAAAAAAGCTATGTCTACGGACCGGAAAACCCGGCTCTGCAATCCGCCGACGCGATGATCACCGATGACCAGCCGCCGACGCTGAGCCAATCCGGGCAGTTCTTTCGCATGGACCCGATCGCCGACGGCAATCCGATCGGCTGGACGATCAAGACCCTCGCCAACAAGCTGCCAAAGATGCTGGAGCGGGCCGGATATCCTCAGATCGCCGCGCAGGCCAATATGGCCGCGGTGCGCGACGTGCTGCCCGCGGTCGAAGCCTGTGCGCGGCAGGTGTTTCTCGCCAAACGCAATACCGTCAAGCACAACCGCGGCACGCACCTCTGCGAGGCCGGCAATATTCGCTTCGGGCTGGAAATGCGGCGCCAGGTCTCGGGCGATGGCGGCCTCGCCGTGCACGTATTGGCCGATATCGGCGGGGCGACGGAAAACTCGTATGTCGAAGAGACCGAGCTTTTGGCGTTCGACTGTTTCTGGCAGGCGCCGCACTATCATTACGGTCCGCGCAACAAGAACCACCGCATCTTCTGGGACAAAACACTGGTCGACGACCCGCTCGGCTGGGTCTTCGAACAGTTCGAAAACCGCAAGCTGGCGGCGATGATCGAGCGGGCCGGTTATCCCGGGATCGCGGCCGATCTCGACCATGAAAAGATCGCCGCGGTGCTGCCGGCCGTCAAACAGAAGGCGCGCGAGATGCAGGCCGAAGGCGAGCGGCTGACCGGTCATCCGGGTCTGCCGCCGGAGCCTACCCCGAACCTCGCCGGTCGCTGAGGGGCAGCGGGCGGGAGGCGGCATTCCCGCCCGGCGCGGTCACCGGTCGGGCCCGGGTTGCGCCGGCAGCCCGGCGCCTTGAGGCGGAAGCACGCTGCCCGCGCCGCGCCGCGGCGAGGTGACCGCAGCGATGACCCGGTCGAGCGTTTCCAGTTGCGCTTCCCACCGGAAGTGCGCTTCCGCCGCCGCCCGAGCTTTCGCGGCAAGATCGTCACGCAAAGCGCGGGTCTGCAGCAATTGCACGACAAGATCGGCAAATTGCCCGGGGTCGTCGGCAATTAAGATGCCGGCCCCGGCGGGCACGGCGGTGCCGCGCCAGGCCGGGGTCGAGGCGACGCAGGGCAGACCCATCGCCAGCGCCTCCAGCACTTTGTTTTGCACCCCGCGCGCCATGCGCAGCGGTGCAACAAACACCTCGGCGGCATCGAGATAGGGCCGGGTATCGGGAACCCAGCCGGTCACGCTGACCCCGCGCCGCTCAGCGAGCCGCAGCACCCCGGGCGTTGGCCGACTGCCGCAAATCGTCAGCGTCGCCGCCGGGATTTCGGCCTGCACCTGGGGCAGCATGTGGTCGCAAAACCAGCAGACGGCATCGATATTGGGAAAATAATCCATCACGCCAGTGAAGACGATCGAACCCGGCTTTTTCGCGTTGCCGGCGGGACGAAAGTAATCGAGATCGACGCCATTGCCGACAAGCGACACCGCGATGCCCGGAAACAGCCGCTCGAAATCGTCTCGCTCATTCGCGGTGCAAACGAGTGCATGTGAAAATCGGCGTGCGATGCTGCGCTCGTAAGCCAGCAGCCGCGTTGCCTCGGTGCGGTAAATCCAGTTCAGCGGGACGCTCGCGCGCTCACCGTATTGCAGCCATTTCCGCGAGTCGAGATCATGAAACTGCATGATCCGCGGCACCCCGGCAAAATGTTCGGCGTATTGGGCGACGTTGCAGCTGAACACCAGGATCAAATCCGGATGCAACTCGTCGTACTTGCGAATAATCACCCGATGCAGCGCCGGCTCGTCGAGCGCCGCGACCGAAAGCGGGCGTCCGGCGGCGAGCGCCCATAATGAGCGCAGGCGGCTGCGCAATCGCGTCACCGGAACGGCGGTGACACTGGCGACATGATCGCGAAGCGGGGAAACGTTGTCGAGGTCCTCGGCGCCATCGGCAAGGCAGAAGACATGCACGTCGTGCTTTTGCGCGAGGTGGCGGATCTCGTGAAAAGTGACGATCTTGTCGCCCCGATCCGGCGGAAAAGGAACGCGTTGGCACACAAAAAAAATGCGCATCGGCAGCTTCGGTCTGCACGGCCTCTTTTGCACCGGCGGGCTCTGGTCCCAGATAGGCAATCCCGGTTTGGAGGCAAAGGAAAAAAGCCGCCCGGCCGCATTTGCCGCCGGCCGCGGCTGGCCGACATGCCCGGCGACAAGCGCAGCGCCGGCTCGAACGAACGCCGCACCGGTAAGAAGCCGGTAAGAAACCGTGACGGGTGCCAGCCCGCACCCGACATCGCCGAAGGTCGCCGGCACGTCTTCACGACGCAGGCCACCAGCGCCCGATTGTGGCTCGATTTTTTTGATGCGGCAAAACGCCGCATTCTGGCGGCCGTACCGCCGGGCCCGCGACTTGTCGAACAAAAGTCGTCCGAGCCGCAGGATTGTCCTCGCCGGGCTTCAACTTGACCCTTAAGCTTTGCTTTGGCCAATATCTTCAAAAGGTCATGGCGAGGCAGTTGCGATGACGAAATCCGAGCTTGTGCAGAAATTGTCGGAGGCCAACCCGCATTTGTATCAGCGCGATGTGGAGGTCATCGTGACCGCGATCTTTGACGAGATCGCTGCCGCCTTGGCGCGCGGCGACCGGGTCGAACTGCGCGGATTTGGCGCTTTCTCGGTCAAGCGCCGTGACGCCCGGATCGGTCGCAATCCGCGAACCGGCGACAGCGTGCGGGTCGCCGAGAAGCACATTCCGTTCTTCAAAACCGGAAAGCAGTTGCGTGACCGTCTGAACACGTCCGCCTCGTGACTTTGCTGAAAAAGAGTTGGCGGCCGGCGTGCGCAACCTTTACTGGACCGGGGTGATCATCGCGGCGGCGATAGTCGGCCTGTTTGCCGCGTCTAATCGTCAGATCGTCGTGCTCGGCTTGTGGCCGCGTCCCTATCAAGCCCAGGCCCCGCTCTATCTGGTGGTCGCGGCGGCGCTGCTGCTCGGCGTGGCGATCGGCGCCCTGACGGCATGGCTGAAGGGTGGTTGGCGGCGCCGCGAATTGCGCGATTGTCAGCGTCGCAACGCCGCGCTCGCCCGTGAACTCGCCGCAACCCAGGCGCAACTGGCACGCGAACCATCATCCGGCCCGCCCTCGCGCCGCTGACCCCGACCCCGCCACAAACGCTTTGACCCGGCGCCGCCTTCCGGTCCAGTGTTGCGGGTCAACCAACAAGCAATGCCGCCGCGATGGAACTCCCTGCCAGTATTACCGCGATTGGCGAACAACTCGAAGCCGACCGCGAGATCATCCCCGATCCGCAACTGTTCGCCGCCGCCGATGTGTTTGCCGCCGAACGTCAGCGCCTGTTCCTGCGCCCTTGGGTCGCCGTCGACCACCAATCACGCCTGCCGGAGCCCGGGCGCTTTGTCCGGTTCGAGGCCGCGACCCGTTCGATCCTGGTGACCCGCGATACGGAAGACCGCACCTACGCGCTGCGCAATGTGTGCATCCATGCCGGCTATCCGGTTTGCGACGCCGAAGAGGGAGCGGCCGAGCGCATGGTTTGCCCCTATCACGGGTGGGAGTTCGCGATCGACGGCCGCCTGGTCGAGCCTGACCTGTCGGCGCGGATTGATCTGGCGCGGCTGCGTTTGGCGCGTTATCCGCTTTGCCTGAGCGACGGGTTGATTTTTGTCGATCTGTCGCGCGCGGCGCCGCCTCCGGGCGAGGCTCCCGCGCCGCCGCCGGCGTCAAACGCGGTGCCGCTGTGGTTCGCCAAGGCGACCGTAACCTCGCGCGAGCGCTATGCGATGCAGTGGAACTGGAAATTGGCGCTGAGCTTTGTGCGGGCGACGCCGCAGCTCGTGGCCGACGAGCCGGGCGCGGCGGTGCTGACCGAATTCGGGCCGTTGAGCCTGATCTTGAGTGAACGCGACCGGGCGACATTGCTGCGGGTGATGCCGAAATCGGCAAGCCACACCGATATCGCGATCGTGCGCATGGCCAGCCCCGGGGCGTCGGGTCGAGCCCGAAACGGCGGCGATCGCCTCGCCGACAGCTTGCACGCCGCGGCCGATGGCCATGGCGCCACGGCACCCGTTCTCGACCGTGACTTCTTCGGCTGGTACTGGTCGCTGATGTCGGCCGAGTAGGGCGCGGCCAGACACGCAAATATCGCCGGCTAGTGGCGCCGGTGGGGGCGATGTTGCGGCACCCAGGGCCGCTCACCGCGCTCGCCATCGGCGCTCTCGATGCGGACGCCCGCCCGGTCGAGCCACAGCGCGAAGGCGCCCTGCCGCCACACATCGATACGGTCGACGACCGGAATGATGCGGCGGCAGCGAAATCCGGCGGGAACCTGGCTGACGATCGCATCAACGCCGCGGCAATCGGCGGGCAGCGCCGAATACCCGGTCAACAGCGCGACATTGCGCCCGTTGGCCGTATAGCGGCAACGCTCGCCCGCACAATCGAGCACGCCCGGCACGTCGCCGGCCGGCCATCGCAGCACCGGCCGTCCGACCTCTTCGCTCAGAAACGAGGCCTCCAATTGCTCGCCATGCCCGGCGGTCGTCCAATAGCTGCCGTCCGGCGCACGCACCGCGAGAAACCGGCCGAGATCGGCGATGACGATGTCCGGAGGCCGGCTGAACGCCATCCCCGCCAGCCCGGCGACGATCGCGGCCACCCCCCAGATGCGCCATTTCTGCTGCCACAGACAAAGCCACAATCCGCCGAACGCGACCAAGACAAGGCCGGTCGCCGGCAGACGCGGTATGGGCCAGACATTGCCCGGCAGTGCGGCGACCGCCTGCGCGACAAAGATCGTCAAATCGATTCCCCAGCCCATCGGGACAAGCGCCAAACGCTCCAGCCCGAACGGCATCAACAGGCAGGTCACGACCCCCCAGGGCAGCGTCCACACCGCGCTCAACGGTACCGCCACGACATTGGCGAGCGGCGAATAGAGCGCCACGCGGTGAAAGTGGTAAATCGAGAACGGGTCGGTGGCGAGGGTCACGACGACGGTGGTGAGCATGACCGCGCCGGCATAGCCCAGCGCCCGGCTCGGCCATGACGGACCGTGCAGCAACAGCCCGAGCCTGCTACCAAAGGTCTCGTAGACCGCGATCAGCGCAACCACAGCGCCAAACGACATCTGAAAACTGACCCCGACCCGGCTCTCCGGTTCGAGCATCAGCACCAGGGCTGCGGCCAGCGCGCAAATCCGCATCGAAATCCGCAGCCGGTCGATCAGGATCGCGGCAAAAACGAGCCCGTTCATGACAAAGGCCCGCTGGGTCGGGATCGCCGCACCCGACAGCAGCAAATAGCAGGAGAGCACGACCAGCGCCGCGGCCGCGGCGATCTTTTTGATCGGATAGCGCAGCGCCAGCCACGGGATCAGCGCCAGACCGGCGCGCACGGTGAAAAACACAAACCCGCCGACCAGCCCCAGATGCAGACCGGCGATCGCCAGCAGATGTTGCAGCCCCGATTGGCGAAAGGCCTCCTTGATCGGCTCGGAAACCGCACCGCGCTTGCCGGTGATCAGCGCCGAGGCACCCCCGCCGGTCGAGCCGGGGAGAACCGCGGTGATCCGCCGCGACATCTCGGTGCGCAGGCGCCGCAGCCATTGTCCAAAGCTGCCGGACACATCCGCGGCGGCCACCCGATGGGCCGGGCCATAACTGTAGCCGACCCCGCCGATGCGCGCGAAATAGGCCTCGCGCTGCAGATCGTGCGCCCCCGGCATGATCTGCCCCGGGACCGGATAAAGGGCGGCGCGCATCTCGACGCGATCGCCCGGCGCCAGCCGGTCGCTGCTCGCCGCCACATGAATGCGCAGCCGCGCCGGCTGGGCGTCGGCGGGCAATTCGGGCAGCGGATCGGGCGCCACGATCACGCGCCAGCCGCGCTCGACCTCGTCGATGTCGACGACCCGCCCGCTGACCGTCACCGGGCCGAGATGACGTTCGAGCGCCGGCGCTTGGCGCTGCCAGGCGGTTTCGCCGATCACGGCAAAGCCGGCCGCCAACATCGTCACCGCCAGCGCCGCCTCGCACAGCAACGGCCGTTTGGTGAAAGCGAAGGCGGCGGCCCCGGCCGTCAGCGCCGCCGAAAACCCAATCCACAGTGGCGGCTCGAAAGGCAGCGCAAAATAGAGCCCGATACCGCTGCCAAAGCACACCGGCAGCCACAACAGCCGGCGTTCGCCCTCGGCGGCGTAGGTGTGTTTGATTGCATTGATCCAGCGCGCGCCCCACTGTGAGGCCGCGCCGAAACCGCCGCCTGCTACCGCAATATTGGCCATTGCCGCTGCGCCGACCGAGCCTGTTTAACTTAGCGACTGCGGTCGGATCGCGGGAGTCTGCAGGCCGGAATTGACGCATTATGGACGGGACTGGGTGTGGAGCTGAGATCAGATCGGCGGCGGGCGCCGCCTGGTCCTGCCGCACCTTCCGCCGGGCCGCCGCAGTGAGCGAGGCCAAGCCCGGGGCGCTCAGATGAAACCGAGAGCGAGGCGCGCAGCGGGGCCGAGGGGGCCAAGCCGGCGCGCCGCCAAGCGGGGAGCCGATTCTTTGTCCTTGCTCATCCTGCGCCTGCGCCGGTCGCCGCCGATGCGGGTCGCGGCCGCCCTGCTGCTGTTGGCCTGGGGCGGGCATATCGGCCAGGCGGCGGCGCAGCCGGCCGGCACCCCGGCATCGGCCGCG
>JAJPIH010000091.1 GCA_021324875.1 Alphaproteobacteria bacterium | reverse complement strand
GCCGGCCACCGCCGCCTAGCCTCTGGCTCGCCTTTGTGCTGTGCCTGGTGCATTGGGCGATTGCCGGTCTCGACCGCGGCCGTTTTCACTGGTCCGACACGGTCCCGCTTTTGCTGCGGATCCCCGCGCTTGTCCTGTTCGTCAGCGGGCTCGCGCTGACCTTGTGGGCGATGCACGTCAATCCGTTCTTTTCATCGGCGGTGCGCCTGCAGACCGAGCGCGGACAGCGGGTCATTGCCGACGGCCCCTATGGCTGGGTGCGCCATCCCGGTTATGCCGGCGCCATCCCGGCGCTCATTACCAGCGGGCTGGTGCTGTGCTCGTGGCTCGCCACCATCCTGGGCGCTGCGGGCGCCCTGTGGCTGATCTACCGGACCACGGCCGAAGACCGGATGCTGCGCGGCGGCTTACCCGGTTACGCGGCCTATGCGGATCGGGTGCGCTGGCGACTGCTGCCGGGTCTGTGGTGAGGCGGGCGAGCGGCGGCGATTGCCTTTCGCGCGCGGCTTGGCGACACTGAAGCGAGGATCGGCGGAGGGCTTGTTCCGATGGCGCTCGCAAACCAGCGGATCGCCTGGTTCAACGGCAAATTTGTGCTCGAGAGCGAGGTCTTGAGCCCGTACCGCGACCAGGGCTTTCTGCGCGGCGATGCGGTGTTCGACATGACCCGCAGCTTTAACGGCAAAGCCTTTCGTCTCAAACAGCATGTGGCCCGCCTTTACCGCTCGCTGCGCTATCTCGATCTCGACCCCGGGATGAGCGCCGCCGAGATGGTGGCGATCAGCGAGGAGGTGCTGGCGCGCAACCGGCATCTGCTCGACGAGGGTGAGGATTACTGGCTGGCACAGCGCGTCAGCCGCGGCGTCCAGAAGGTGGCCGGCGATCATTGGACCCATTACGGGCCCAACGTTATTGTCGAATGTCTCCCGCTGCCGTTGCGCGAACGCGCGCGCCTGTTCCGCGACGGCATCGAGATTGTGACCCCCGCGCTGCGCCTCACGCCGCCCGAATCCCTGTCGCCGCGCGCCAAGATGCACCAATATCTGAACCTCGTTCTCGCCGACCGTGAGGTCAAGGCGCAGAACTCCGAGGCATGGGCGGTGTTGCTCGACATGAACGGCAATCTCGCCGAAGGCCAGGGCAGCAATATCTTTCTGGTGCGCGACGGCGCGCTGTTGACCCCGCGCGAGCGCTTTGTCCTGCCCGGGGTGAGCCGGCAAACCGTGATCGATCTCGCCCGGCAGCTCGGCATCGAGTGTGCAGAGACCGATCTCGACCTTTACGACGCCTACACCGCCGACGAATGCTTTCTGACCTCGACCAGCCTCTGCATTTGCGGCGTCAAGAGCTTGAACGGACGCCGTTTTGCCGCCGCCGAGGTGCCCGGGCCGGTCACAAGGCGTTTGACCGAGGCCTACCGCGACCTCGTCGGCTGCGATTTCGTAGCGCAATATCTGCGTCATCTGAAGGACGAAAGCGCGGCCCCCGGCTGATCACAGCCCGATCACAATCCCGGGCGGCGGCAGGGGATTGCCCGGCGCCCGGCGACGTATCCTTTCGTCGAGAAATGCTCGCAGCCCGAGCCTAACGACGGAGGATGTTTGTGAGAGAGACCCTGCTCACCGGCGCCATCCTGGTCAGCCTAGCGGTCGGCGCCCCGGTTTCTGCCCAAGGAAGCGCAAGCGCGCCGAGCGCGGCGCCGACGCCTGCCGCGCCGGCCGCTCTACCCGCGAGCGCGCCGGAGGAAGCGGCGCCCGCCCCGCCGGAAAAGGAAGGAGCCTGGATGACCGGGCATGGCGGCTGGGGCATGCCCGGCGGTCCGATGATGGAAATGCGCCGCGAGATGTGGCGCCGCGCCATGATGATGCGCCGCAACCCGCAGCAATTCTGCATCGATCGCCTTGCCCGGCGGGCGGCGCGCCGCGCCTATGTCGAAACCGAGCTCAATCTGACCGCCGCGCAGCGTCCGTTGTGGGACAAGTTGCAAACAATCGCGCAAAACGAGCAGCAAAAAGAGCGCGCCTTGTGCAACCAGCTGAAGCCCGGCGAGCAGTTGACCATGCTCGACCGCATGAACCGAGCGCAGCAATTCCTGTCGGCGCGGCTCGATGCGTTGCAGGCGGCAAAGCCGGCGGTCGCGGCGCTGTACCAGGCATTGACCCCTGAGCAGAGGGCGATCTTCGACCATCCGTTTCGCCGCGAATGAGGCGAGGAGGCTGGCCGATCAACGCTCCGCCTCGCGGACCAAACCGAAAGGCGGCTTCGGGTTTCCTTTGTCATTGCCTCGACGGAAGCGGGGCGCGGGGGTTTGCCGCAGCGGCTGTGCCGGCCGTCCTTGACCAGAAACCGAAGGCAAGTAGACGGCCCGGCCCCTGGCCAAGACCGGGCAAGCGCGATAGGTTCAGCGGCGGTTCCCACTTTCTGGCGTGCTCATGGCTGGCGAAACCGGCGAGGCCTCGCGCCTCGAAGCGCGGCTGCGCCGCGAATTGCGCGGCGAGATCCTGTTCGACGCGTTCAGTCGTGGGCGCTATGCAACCGACGCCTCGTTCTACCAGATCGAGCCCTTGGGGGTGGTCGTCCCGAAAAGCCGCACGGATGTGGCGGCGGCGATCGCGATTGCGCGCGAGGAAGGTGTGCCGGTGCTGCCGCGCGGGGCCGGGACCTCGCAATGCGGCCAGACGGTGGCGCGGGCGCTGGTCATCGATTGCAGCAAATACCTCGATCATATCGTTGCGGTTGATCCCGAGGCGCGGCGGGCACGGGTCGAGCCGGGGGTCGTCCTTGACCATCTGAACCGGGCGCTGCGCCCGCACAAATTGTTCTTTCCGGTTGATCCGTCGACCGCGAGCCGGGCCACGATCGGCGGCATGACCGGCAACAACAGCTGCGGCGCCCGCTCGATCCGCTACGGCAACATGGTCCACAACGTCACCGGCATCGACGCCCTGCTCGCCGATGGAACCGGCGCCTGGTTTGGCGAGGTCGGCGGCAATTTCCCGCCGGCGGGCGCGGGCGGCGATGCGGCGGCCTCGCAGCGCTACCGTGACCTGGTCCAGCGCCTGCGCGCCCTTCATCGCCGCGAAGCCGACGAGATCGCGCGCCGGTTCCCGCAAGTTCTGCGGCGGGTCGGCGGCTACAATATCGATACCATCGACGGCGACGGCTCCAAGGGCGGGCACAACATGGCCCAGCTGCTGGTCGGGTCGGAAGGCACGCTCGCCTTTTTCAACGAGATCGAACTGGCGCTGC
>JAJPIH010000153.1 GCA_021324875.1 Alphaproteobacteria bacterium | reverse complement strand
ATAGACCTTGGTGCGGCCGGAAACGTCGTCGGATTTGACCGTCAACATCTCTTGCAAGGTGTATGCCGAACCATAGGCTTCGAGCGCCCACACCTCCATCTCGCCAAAGCGCTGTCCGCCAAACTGGGCCTTGCCGCCCAGCGGCTGCTGGGTGACCAGGCTGTAGGGCCCGATCGAGCGGGCGTGGATCTTGTCGTCGACGAGATGGTGCAGCTTCATCATATAGATGTAGCCGACCGTGACCTTGCGGTCGAACGGCTCGCCGGTGCGGCCGTCGATCAACGTCATCTGCCCCGAAGACGACAGCCCGGCGCGCTCCAGCATCGCCACGATATCGGCCTCGCTGGCCCCGTCAAAGACCGGGCTCGCCATCGGCACGCCATGCTTGAGATGCGCGGCGAGCTCGATCAATTCGTCGTCGCTCAGCCGTTCGATTTCGCCGGCCTCCGGCCCCGAATAGAGCTCGCCAAGCGTACCGCGCAAATCGCCGGTCTGGCGCTCGCCGCGCTGGACCGCGGCCAGAACCTCGCCGATCTTGCGCCCCAGCCCGGCCGCGGCCCAGCCGAGATGGGTTTCGAGGATCTGCCCGACATTCATCCGGCTCGGCACGCCCAGCGGGTTCAGCACGATGTCGATCGGCGTCCCGTCTTCGAGATAGGGCATGTCCTCGATCGGCACGATGCGCGAGATCACACCCTTGTTGCCGTGGCGCCCGGCCATCTTGTCGCCCGGCTGCAATTTGCGTTTCACCGCGACAAAGACCTTGACCATCTTCATCACGCCGGGCGGCAATTCGTCGCCACGCTGCAGCTTTTCGACCTTGTTCTCGAACCGCGCGGTCAATTCGTCGACGGCGTCGTCGAGCTGCTTTTTGAGGGCCTCGATATCGGCCATGCGCGCATCGTCGCGGATCGAGATCTGCTTCCACAGCGATGGCGCGTATTCGGCGAGCACCGCCTCGTCGAGCTCGGTGCCGGATTTCATGCCGCGCGGCCCGCCGACCGCGATCTGGCCGAGCAGCAACTCCTTGAGCCGGGCGGCAAAGCTGCGCTCGAGGATGGCCCGTTCGTCGTCGCGGTCCTTGGCCAGCCGCTCGATCTCGGCCCGCTCGATGGCCAGCGCCCGCTCGTCCTTGTCGACGCCGCGGCGCGAAAACACCCGGACCTCGACCACCGTGCCGGAGACCCCGGGCGGCAGCCGCAGCGAAGTGTCGCGCACATCGGAGGCCTTTTCGCCAAAGATCGCGCGCAGCAATTTCTCTTCCGGGGTCATCGGCGACTCGCCCTTGGGCGTGACCTTGCCGACCAGAATGTCGCCCGGCTTGACCTCGGCGCCGATATAGACAATGCCGGCCTCGTCGAGGTTTTTGAGCGCCTCCTCGCCGACATTCGGGATGTCGCGGGTGATCTCCTCCTGGCCGAGCTTGGTGTCGCGCGCCATCACCTCGAATTCTTCGATATGGATCGAGGTGAACACGTCATCGGACACGATCCGCTCGGAGATCAGGATCGAATCCTCGAAATTGTAGCCGTTCCACGGCATGAACGCGCACAGCACATTGCGCCCCAGGGCCAGCTCGCCGAGCTCGGTCGATGGCCCGTCGGCGATGATGTCGCCGGCCTCAACCGCGTCGCCGACCTTGACCAGCGGTCGCTGGGTGATGCAGGTGTTCTGGTTCGAGCGCTGGAATTTCAGCAAGTTGTAGATATCGACCCCGGACGCCGCCGAGGAGGTCTCGCCGGTGGCGCGGACCACGATGCGGGTCGCGTCGACCTGGTCGACAACCCCCGAGCGGCGGGCGATGATCGTCACCCCGGAATCGCGGGCGACCGTCTCCTCCATGCCGGTGCCGACCAGCGGCGCCTCGGCGCGGATCAACGGCACCGCCTGGCGCTGCATGTTGGAGCCCATCAGCGCGCGGTTGGCGTCGTCGTTTTCGAGAAATGGGATCAGCGCCGCCGCCACCGATACCAGCTGCTTGGGCGACACGTCGATCAGGTCGATGTCCTGGGGCCGGGTCATCAGGAAATCGCCGCCCTTGCGACAGCTGACCAGTTCGGCGGTGATCCGGCCCTCGCCATCGGTCTCGACATTGGCCTGGGCGATCGCATAGCGCCCCTCGTCCATGGCCGAGAGATAGATCACCTCGTCGGTGACCCGGCCGTCGACGACCTTGCGGTACGGGCTTTCGATAAAGCCGTACTGGTTGACGCGGGCATAGGTCGCCAGGCTGTTGATCAGCCCGATATTGGGCCCCTCGGGGGTTTCGATCGGGCAGATCCGGCCGTAATGGGTCGGGTGCACGTCGCGCACCTCAAACCCGGCGCGCTCGCGCGTCAGCCCGCCCGGACCCAGCGCCGACAGCCGGCGCTTATGCGTGATCTCCGACAGCGGGTTGGTCTGGTCCATGAATTGCGACAGCTGCGAGGAGCCGAAAAACTCGCGCACCGCCGCCGCCGCCGGTTTGGCGTTGATCAGGTCGTGCGGCATCACGGTGTCGATCTCGACCGAACTCATCCGCTCGCGGATCGCCCGCTCCATGCGCAGCAGGCCGACCCGGTATTGGTTTTCCATCAGCTCGCCGACCGAGCGCACGCGCCGGTTGCCGAGATGGTCGATGTCGTCGATCTCGCCGCGCCCGTCCTTCAATTCGACCAGCACTTTGAGGATCGCGATGATGTCCGCCTTGCGCAGCGTGCGCACGCTGTCATCGGTTTCGAGCCCGAGCCGCGAATTCATCTTGACCCGCCCGACCGCCGACAAATCATAGCGCTCGGGGTCGAAAAACAGGCCGTTGAACAGCGCCTCGGCGGTCTCCAGGGTCGGCGGCTCGCCCGGCCGCATGACCCGGTAGATGTCGATCAGCGCATCCTCGCGGGTGGCGTTCTTGTCGATCGCCAGGGTGTGGCGGATATAGGGCCCGACCGTGACATGGTCGATGTCGAGCACCGGCAGCTCGTCGATGCCGAGTTCGACCAGCTGGGCGAGGGCGGCCGCGGTGATTTCGTCGCCGGCCTCGAAATAGACCTCGCCGGTTTCCTCGTTGATCAGGTCGGCGGCAAAAAACCGCCCGACCAGCTCCTCGTCATGGACGAGAATGTCGACGAGCCCCGCCTCGCGCAGCCGCCGCGCGGTGCGCGGCGTCATTCTTTCCCCGGCCGCCAGCACCACCTCGCCGCTCGCGGCGTCGCGCAGATCGGCGGTCAGCTTGCCCTTGAAGTGGTCGGGGTCGAACGGCGTCATCCACCCCTGCGGCCCGTGGCGCAGGGTGATGCGGCGGTAAAAACAGGCAAGGATCTCTTCCTTCGACATCCCCGCCGCTTCGCCGGGGGCGAGCGGCTTGCCTTCGGCCTGGCGCTCGGCGCGCAACGCCTCGGTCGCGGCGTCGTCCAGCGCCATCAGCAGCGTCGTCGCCGGCAATTTGCGCCGCCGGTCGATGCGCACATAGAGGTGATCCTTGGCGTCGAATTCGAAATCGAGCCACGACCCGCGATACGGGATCACCCGCGCCGCAAACAAATATTTGCCCGAGGAATGGGTCTTGCCCTTGTCGTGGTCAAAGAACACGCCCGGGCTGCGATGCATTT
>JAJPIH010000253.1 GCA_021324875.1 Alphaproteobacteria bacterium | reverse complement strand
CCCGCCGCCCCCGGCCCTGGCCATCCGGCCTCCCTGGCCGAACATCCCTCACCGGTAGGCGCACCGAACCGGGAAGCGGTTCGGCGGGGACCGCCGCCCTCTGCTGCGCATCCGGCGCATCCGCCACCGGCCGCCGCGGTGGTCCGCATTGCTCCGGAGGCACATGTCGGGCAACCCGCGTTCCGACCCTCGCCCGAAGCGCAAATTGCCCGGCCACCGGAGGGCCATCCCAACCCGCCGCCCGGTCATCCCGCGGCCCCGGCGCCGCGGCCGGTGGCCTCGGTTCCGCGACCCGAACAGCATCCGCCGCCAGTGGTCCACGCCGCGCCGGTGGTCCACGCCGCGCCGGTCGTCCATGCCGCGCCGGTGGTCCACGTCCCGCCAGCGCCGATCCATCCGGAAGCACAGGCTGTTGCCCATGCCCCGCCGCCGGTTCATGCGGTGGTGCCGGGGCATCTCGCACCCGGTCCGGCGCCGCACCCGGGAGGCAAGGCGGCGCCCGGAAAACCGGAAAAGGACAGCAAGCCTTAGCTGCGGGTGACGAGGCGGCGCCGCGACCGGCCGCCAGCGGGTAAGGGGGTGCTTCCGGGCCGGCCGCGGCGCGCGGCAGCTCTCATGGTGTCGAAGTCACCGGCGCGGCGGTCAGGCTGCGCCGGATCCGCCATGGCCACCGATCGCGTTATACACGCCGCCGCGACGAAACTCGCCGTGCGGCAGGCGGGGCGAAGCGGTTCCGGGCCGAAAGGCGTTCGCGGACACCCGCCACAACCTGTGGCCGAGATTTCCGCGGCGCCGATTGCCGGCTGCGATTACCGCTCCCCCTGCAGGCGGATTTACCTTTGCGCATGAGCAGGTTCACATCCGTTTAAGCCCGGTCGCGCTAGGTTGATCCTCGCGCGGCCGCGGATTGGCCAATAGACCGATCTTTCGCCGACCGCGATGCGATAGCCGCCGCCACGACCGGAGGAACCCCAATGGTTTGGTTCAGTGACCTCGCGACCCCTTACCATCAGCAGGATACCGATTACTATTGCGGTGCCGCAGTCGCGCAAATGATCCTGGCTTCGATCGGGTCCGGGGTCATCGACCAGGACACTCTGTATAATTCGAACCATGCTCATTCGAGCCCGGGCTGGTACACCTCGCCCGACGGGCTGAATTACACGCTCAACGCGTTCATGCCGCCGCCGCCGACCTTCAACAGCTTTTTCATCGTCGAACGCGCCGACACTGAGCCCGCCGGTTCGGCGAACATCGTGCGCACGCTCTACTATTTTCGCGTCGCGACCGGCACTTTGGTTTATGGCTGTGGACATTGGGTAGCGGTGCGCGGTGTCAAGACGGACGTCGATCCGGCCGGGGAGGGAGAGTCCTTTACGATCGAGGGCTTCTACATAAATAATCCATGGCCGCCGACGCCGAGTTTTTACGACCCGGCGCTGGCGCCGCCGCCGCCTCACGCCGATCCCGACAGTTGCGGCAGCGGTGGCGATCGGGGAAGTGCGAATGAGTACGTCCCGTATTCGGAATGGCAGAATACCTATTTTACCGGCTGTGACGCCTATGGCGTCGGCCACGCGCAATTCATCAGCGTGTGCGATCCGCGCCGGCCGCCCTTGCGCCCGATCAGACTTGTCGGCAGGCCGCGGGCCGTGCGGGGGCGACAATTGATCTCTCACGACGATGCGCTCGATCTGGCCAACCGTGGCCTAGACGCGCATCGCCGCGCCAATCTCGTTTGCCCGCTGACGCCGGCTCTGCAAAATGCGCGCCCGGTCAGCGCTCATCTCGTGCAACGGTTGGATCGCCGGGACGAGTTCTATTACCTGGTCGTCTTGCATCGCGACGATCAACCGACAGCCATTGTTCGCGGCGACGCGTTTGACGGTTCGTTTCAGGGTGCCCTGTCTCTGGAGGGCGTTTCGCGCGCGCCGATCATTCCCCGCGACGATGCGGTGGCGGCCGCGCGGCAAGCCGTGATCGACCGCGGGGACGGACAGGGGCGCATCGTGCTGCGCGACGGGGCGTTCTGCGTCCATCCCACTCTGGTGTGGCGTCCCTGTCAGGAGTCCCGCTCTCCTTATTATCCGTTTCACCAGATCACGGTTGGCGGCGATACGATCTATGTCGGCTATGACGGCCGCGTTTATCCGAGCCTGCACGATCTGGGGCGCGGTTAAAGTCGGGCCTACGCCTTCCCGTCCTCCGCCCTCGAAGCCTCGGCCGAACCGAGAGCAAAGAGGTCGGCGATACGCTCGGCGGCTTTGAGACCGTGGCCGGTCAATACCACGACCGTCATTTGCTCCGGCGTGACGCGCCTCTGCTGCAGCAGCCGCGACAGCGCCGCGCCGGCGGTGGCGGCGGTCGGCTCGACAAACAGCCCGAGACGTCCGAGGGCCCGCAATGCGGCGACGATCTCGTCTTCGCTAACGGCTACGACCCCGCCCTGCGACTGCCGCAGCGCGCGCAGTACCGATTTGGGCCGCACCGGGCGTTGGGTGGCGATGCCGTCGGCGAGGGTCGGGCCCGCCGCGAATGGCGCAAGAGCCTCCATGCCGGCGCTCCAGGCCGCGGCAAAGGCGGCGCAATTGGCCGCCTGCACGGCGTAGAGGCGCGGGCCGCGGCTGATTTCGCCGCCGCGCATCAGCGCCGCAAAGCCGCGCTCGAGGCCGAGAATGTTGCTGCCATAGCCGGTCGGCACCAGAACATTGTCGGGGGCGCGAAACCCAAGCTGCTCCCACAGCTCAAACGCCAAGGTTTGGGTGCCCTCGATGAAATAGGGGTGCCAATTGTGGCTGGCGTAGAAACTTTCGCCGGCCGCCGCGAGGGCGGCGTTGCTGACCGCTTCACGCGGGCCGGCAACTGGCCTCAGCTCGGCGCCGGCGGCGGCGATCTGGGTGAGCTTGGCCCGCGGCGCCGAGGCTGGCACGTAGATGCGGCAAGGGATCCCGGCGGCGGCGGCGTAGGTGGCGAGCGACGCGCCGGCGTTTCCCGATGAATCCTCATGGATCGGGCCGGTGCCGATCTCGATCAAATGATTGACCATCAGCGCCGTGCCGCGGTCTTTGAACGACCCGGTCGGCATTTGCGATTCGAGCTTGAACCAGACTGGGATGCCGGCCCAATCGCGTTGCAACAGCGGGGTCCATCCTTCGCCAAGGCTTACCCTGGGTGTGTCCCGCACGGCGAGCGCCGCCGCGTAGCGCCACAGCGAGGCTTCGGTGGCGACGATGTCATGGCGGTTCAAGCCCGGCCCTGGCGCGAGGTCGAGCGGGCCCCCGCAGCTGCATCGCCACAAAGGCTGCGCGGCGGAGAAGTTGCTCCCGCATATCGGGCAGTGATAGGTGGCGATCGTCATGGTTCATTCCTTTCCGAGCCGATCGGCAGGGTGGGGCCGCTCTGCGAGACGGGGCGTCCGCCAGGCGCGCGCCGGTGCGGCGCACCTTAGCGCAGGCTTGAGGTGGGCGTTGCTCGCCGCCGGATTGGCGATTGCGGTTCTACCATCTGTCGGCATGGCCCAGGCGGCGGACCTCGACGCCGGCCGAGCAGCCTTTGCCAAGTGCCGGATCTGCCACACCATTGCGGCCGGTGCGCCGAGCACGGTCGGTCCCAACCTGCATGGCGTGTTCGGACGCAAAGCCGGCAGCGTTCCTGATTTCGACTATTCACCGGCGATCAAAGGCTCGGGCGTGGTCTGGAATGACGCAACACTCGCCAAATTTCTGCGTGACCCAAAAACCGATATTCCCGGCACCCGCATGGCGTTTCCCGGCATCGCCGACGGCACGACACTGAGCGAACTGATCGCCTATCTCAGGCAGGCCACGAAATAGCCGGGTTCATCGCGGGGTGGCCGCAGAGGGGGGGAACAGTTGTTGGCCCGCGACACGGTAGGCGCCGATTGCCGCCTGACCTTGCGTTGAGGTAAGCCAATCGGCGAAGCGGTGGGCCGGCTGTTGCTTGGCGTCGGGATGTTTTTTGGGGTCGAGCAGGATCACGTCATACCGGTTCAAGAGCCTCGGATCGCCTTCACTCAGCACCACCAGGTCGCGCTTGTTGCCAAAACTGAGCCATGTGCCCCGGTCGCTGATCGTGTAGGCATTCATCGCGGCGGCAGCGTTGAGAGCCGCACCCATGCCGCCGCCGATATCGTGATACCATGAAGCGCGGCCACCGGCGGTTGGGTCGATGCCGACGGCGCGCCACAAACGGTGTTCGAGCGCATCTGTGCCGCTTTTGTCACCGCGCGAGACAAACGGGGCGCCGGCGGTGGCAATCGCTTTGAGGGCGGCGACTGCATCGCGGCTCCCGGCGATGCGGGCTGGATCGGCCCGCGGTCCGACGAGGATGAAATCGTTCCAGGCGATCTGGCGGCGGTCGACGCCGTCGCCAGCGGCAATGAATTTTTGCTCGGCTTCGGGGTCATGGACCAGCACCAGATCGGCGTCGCCACGAGACGCCGTCGCCAAGGCTTGGCCGGTTCCTTGCGCCAGGACGCGCACTTCGATACCGGTTTGCTTGGTAAAGAGCGGCAGAATATGGGCAAGCAGCCCAGAATTCTCGACCGAGGTCGTCGAGGCCAGAACAATGGATTGGGTCCCGGGGTCGGCGGCCAGTGCCGAGGTTGAGGCGAGCAGCACGGCGACCAAACCGAGCCGGGGAAGCTTCTGCGGCATACTCATG
>JAJPIH010000320.1 GCA_021324875.1 Alphaproteobacteria bacterium | reverse complement strand
GCGATGCTTTCGGGCGCCAGAAGCGGTCGAAGGTCAGGCATCGGGCAACTCTATCAAGAGGGCGGCAGGCTCGCGGCCGCGACGGCAGACGGCATTGGGCATCGCGCGTTCGCTCGCGGCGATTTGGCGGCGATCAGCGCAAACCGAGGCCGCGGGCGATGATGCCGCGCAGGATTTCGCGCGTGCCGCCCTGGATCGTCAGCTTGGGGGCGATCAAGGTTGTGTAGCGCAGCGCCTGTTCGAAGCGGTCGTCGTTGGCGTCGGGTTCCCGGTCGCTGGGCGGCGGCGCCAGCAGCCTGATCTTGTCGGGCAGCGCCTGCTCGAAATTGGTCCCGAGATCCTTGACCGCGGCCGCCTCGACTGCTGGCGTCTTGCCCGCCTGCAGCATGCCCGCGACCGACAGCGACATGCGCCGCAGCGTGGCCAGATGCGCGACCTGGCGGCCAATCCCTTCGGCGACCCGCTCGCTCGGCTCCTCCCCGACCATGCGCACAAATTCGACCAGCACCGACAAGGTCTCGATCCATCGATCGGGGCCGCTGCGCTCATAGGCGAGTTCGTCGGTGGCCTGTTTCCAGGCCATGTCGACCTCCCCGATCAGGTGCGAATCGGGCACGAACGCGTCGTCGAAGACGACCTCGTTAAAATCATGTGCGCCGGTCAGGTTGATGATCGGACGGATGGTGATGCCGGGCGTGTCCATCTTGACCAGAAACTGGGTCAGCCCGTGGCGGCGGTTCTCCTTGGTCGGCGGCGAGGTGCGCAACAGCGCGATCATGTAATCGGCCTCGTGCGCGTTCGACGTCCAGATCTTGCGGCCGTTGACTAGCCAGCCGCCCTGGGTCTTGGTCGCGCGGGTCGAAGCGGCGAACACATCGGAGCCCGAGTTGGGCTCGGACAGGCCGATGCAAAAGCACAGCTCGCCGGCGGCGATCTTGGGCAGGATGGTCTGTTTAATCTCTTCCTGCCCGTAGCGCAGGATCACCGGCCCCGATTGCCGGTCGGCGGTTGAATGGGCGCGGGTCGGCGCGTGCGCGGCCAGCATTTCTTCGGTGTCGACATAGCGTTCGAGCTGCGAGCGCTCATGGCCGCCATATTTTTTTGGCCAGGTCATGCCGATCCAGCCCCTGGCCCCGACCTTGCGGCTAAACTCGCGGGAAAACCCGCCCTTGCCGCGATGAGCGACCAGGGTGCCGAGCTCGGCCTCTTCGCGCAGGAATTCGCGCACTTCGGCGCGCAGCTTCTTGGCAGCGGGTGGCAACTCGACGGGGTCGAAACGGAAGGTAGTCGTCATCGCCGCCTCGTCAGTCTTGGGCAATAAAGGGCCAGAGCTGGTCGGCGCCCTGCGCGGCGACCATCCGGCCGAGCCGGGTCGCCCACAGGGTTTCGTTGCCGAACTCCTCGCGCCAACTCCACAGCCGACGCGTCGCATGGTGCAATGTGTGCTCGTAGGTGAACCCGATCGCGCCGTGCACCTGGTGCGCGATCGCCGCGCCGGTGCCGGCCGCCTCGCCGCCGCGAACCTTGGCAACGGCAATCGCCGCGGCGTCGGGTGCGCCGTCGGCGCAGGCCTCGGCGGCGAGGTCGGCGGTGGCGCCGGCCGCCGCCACTTCGCCCGCGAGCGCCGCGAGATTGTGCTGTACGGCCTGGAATTTCGCGATCGGTCGCCCGAATTGCTCGCGGTCGAGCGCCCACTGTACCGATTGTTCGAGAATTTTTTCGAGCGCACCGGCGATTTGCTGCAGCCGCACTGCGGCGCCGAGGCGTTGGATCAGGTCTTCGTCGACCGCGGCAGCGCGCATGGCGGCCGGGGCTGCGCCGTCAAAGGAGACCGTGTCGCGCGGCTCGCCGGCGAGGCTTTGATCATGGGTGATGGTCAGGCCCTCGGCCGCGACCAGGGCCACGACCCGGTCGCCGCCGCGATGCGCAACAACGGCGATATGGCCGGCATGGCGGGCGAACGGTATCTGGCGGGCGCGACCCTTCAGCCTGCCGTCGGCGCCGAGTTCGATATGGCCGTCGACATGCACCGGTGCGATGGTCATCGGCCCGGAGGGGACAGCGATCCCGGCCCGCGCCAGCAGCCAGCCGGCCATCAGCGTCTCGGCAAGCGGCACCGGCGCCGCAAAGCGTCCGGCGGCGCGCAACACCGCAAATCCGTCGGCGGCGGTCGCACCGGCGCCGCCGAGTTCCTCCGGCACCCAGGCCAGCGGCAAACCCGATTGCTCCAGCGCCTCCCACAGCGCCCGCGGCCACACCCCGCCTTCGGCCTCGTTGATCGTGGCCGGCAGACACAGATCGCGGAAAATCCGGGTTGCGGTTTCGACGATGATGTTGTCGCTGTTGCCGTCCATGATCGTCCCGGTTGCGGCTTCCCTTCGACGATCGTAGTGCAGCCATTGCCCGACGGGAAGCGGGGCGATAAGCTGGCCTGTTGCCTAGCTTAGAGAACTCCAATGGACGAGATCGGGGCCTTTGAGGCCAAGAACCGGCTCGGCGCATTGCTCGATCGCGTCGAACAGGGTGAAGAAATCGTCATTACGCGGCGCGGCAAACCGGTTGCCAAACTGGTCCCTGCCGGTGCGGGCTTCGACAAGGCCAAGGCCCGGCAGGCCGTGACCGGCTTGATCGCGGCGAGCAAAGGGTTGTCGCTAGGGGATCTGAAGATCAAGGACTTGATCGAGGAAGGCCGGTCGTGAGCTTTGTGTTGGACAACTCGGTCGCGCTCGCCTGGTGTTTTGAAGAGCAACAAACCCCGGCAACCCAGGCATTGCTCGAGCGGCTCGCAGAGAGCGGCGCCGTGGCGCCGATGCTGTGGCCGCTCGAAGCGCTGAACGGGCTGCTCGTGGCGCAACGACGAGGCCGCCTCGACCCCGATCGTCGCCGGCTTCTGTTGCGTTTATTGCGGGCGCTGCCGATAACGATCGACGTCGAAACGGTAGACCAGTGCTGGAGAGATATTTCGGCCTTCGCCGAACGGTTCCAGTTGTCAAGCTACGATGCGGCCTATCTTGAACTCGCCTATCGACACCGGCTGCCGCTGGCGTCGTTGGACAGAGGTCTGCGCGAGGCCGCTTTGGCTTTGGGTCTGACCGTGTTGGGGAGCTAAGTTGCCGCCACACTTTCTTCGATCAACGGAAGGGCGAGGCGATGTTTATTGCGATGAACCGGTTCAAGGTCATGCCCGACAAGGCCGCCGAATTCGAACGGGTCTGGACGACGCGCGAGAGCCATCTCGACGCGGTTCCGGGATTTATCGCCTTTCACCTGCTGCGCGGCACGGCGCGCGACGACCATCTGCTCTATTCCTCGCACACCTTGTGGCGTAGCCGCGCCGATTTCGAGGCCTGGACCCGCTCGGAGGCGTTCCGGCGCGCCCATCACGACGCCGGGGCCAACCGGCCGCTCTATCGCGGCCATCCCGAATTTGAGGGTTTCGAAGTGATCCAGACGGTCGAACCGCCTCGCGAGCCGCTTAGCGCTACGGGCACCGGCCGACCGGGTTGACCGGCCGGCCGGCTTGCCGCCGTTTACGAGGCCGCCGCCGCTTCGGGCTCCACCGGCGGCGCGTCGAATTCATGCGAGATGTCGCGGTTGGTGTAGTCGGGCAGGAATAGCGTCGCGGTTATGCTGACCACCGCGCAGAACAGCACATAGCACGCCACCGCATAGCCCGATCGGAACGCCGCAAAGAGGGCGGTCGCGATCAGCGGGGCGGGGCCGCCGGCGATGATCGAGGCGAGGTGGAAACCGAGCGAGGAACCGCTGTAGCGCAGCCGCGGCGTGAAGCATTCGGCGATCAGCGCCGCCTGCGGCCCGTACATCATGTCGTGCGGGATGAACGACAAAACGATCGCCAGAAAGATCAGCGCCGGCATCAGGCTGTTCATCATCGCGAAATAGATGAACGTAAAAATGCCGGTCGTCGCCGCACCGATTAGGTACATGCGCTTGCGCCCGATACGGTCGGAGATGTGGCCGGCAAGCGGGGTGGTCACCCCCGACAACAGCGTCGCGGCCAGCACCGCGGTCAGCAGGAAATCGCGGGACATGCCCGAAACCTTTGTCCCATAGACAAAGACAAAGGCGGCATAGACATAAAACGGTCCCTGCTCGGCCATCCGGCAGAATGCCGTCAGCGGGATCTGTTTGGGCTGACGCTTGATGACTTCGAGGACCGGGGTGCGCTCGACCCGGCGTTGTTCGATGATCCGCGCAAAAACCGGAGTTTCGAGGATGCCCAAGCGGATATAGAGCCCGACCCCGACCATGATGATCGACAGCCAGAACGGCACCCGCCATCCCCAGGCGAGAAACTGGTCCCCGGACAGGGCGCTAAACGCCAGCACAGCGAGGTTGGCAAAGAACAGCCCGGCCGGGCCACCCCATTGCGGCCAGGAGGTGATAAAGCCGCGATGGGCGTTGGTGCGCGCCCATTCCATCGCAATCAGCGTGGCGCCACCCCATTCCCCGCCGATGCCGAGACCTTGGATAAAGCGGACCACGGTCAGGATCACCGCCCCCCAGATCCCGATCGTGGCGTAACCCGGGATAAAGCCGACGGCAAAGGTCGAAAGCCCGGTCAGCAGCAAGGTCGAGATCAATGTCACCTTGCGCCCGATGCGGTCGCCGTAATGTCCGAACAGCGCCGCTCCCACCGGTCGGGCGACAAAGCCGACCGCATAGATGCCGAAAGCCTGCAGCACGCCGGCCAGCGGCGCCGAGGCCGGGAAATACAATTTCGCAAAAACCAGCGGTGCGACGATTACATAGAGCAGGAAGTCATAGGCCTCGATAATCGTGCCGACGGTGCCGGCGAAGATCGCCCGGCGCAATTGCCGGCTGTGCTCGGCCGGCGACAGCGTGAGGTCGGACGTTCCGGCTGTATTCATCGAGATCCTCCCAAAACCCGGCGGTATCACCGCTCTGTTGTTTTCCGCCCCCGGCACGGATGGCCGGCACGGCGACAGCACGCGACCTTAGCGGCGCCAGGCGGACATGAAAAGGGGTGTCGCGTCGGTGCGCGAGGTTCGCACCCGGTCGGCGCCGCCGCGCCCAGCGCGGCGCTTGCCACGGTGCGCGGGGTTGGGGGGTCGGGTCGCGGTCAGGCGGCGGCGAGCCCGCGCTGGCGCAACAGCGGCCCGATCTCGGGATCGCGGCCGCGGAACTCGCGGTAAAGCTCCATCGGGTCGCGCGTGTCGCCGGCGCTGTAGATCGCCTTCAGCCGCCGGGCCAACTCGGGGTCGAACAGGTCGCCCTTCTCGGCAAAAGCGGCAAAACCGTCGGCATCGAGCACTTCGGCCTAGAGATAGGCGTAATAACCCGCGGCATAGCCGCCGGCGAACAGGTGCTGGAAGTGGGCCGGGCGGTGGCGCAGCCCGATCTCGCGCGGCACATCGTAGCGCGCCAGAAAATCGCGCTCGAAGCCGTCGGGGTCGAGGGTCTCGGGCGATGGCGCGCGGTGCAATTCGAGGTCGAGCAACGCCGAGGCGGTATATTCAACCGTGGCGAAGCCTTGGTTGACGTTGCGCGCGGCAAGCAGCCGCTCGACCAACGCTTCCGGCAGCGGCTCCCCGGTCTGATAATGGCGCGCGTAGCGGCGCAGATTCTCCGGCGCCGACATCCAGTGCTCGAAGATCTGCGACGGGAATTCGACAAAATCGCGCCGCACCGCAGTGCCCGATTGCGACGGGTAGCGCGCCCGGCTCAGCAAGGCGTGCAGGGCGTGGCCAAATTCGTGAAACAGCGTCTCGGCGTCGTCGAAACTCAACAGAGTCGGCTCAGCCTTGGCGAAATTGTTGTTGTTGACGACAATCGGCGTCACCCAGCCGTCGAGGTTCTGCTGATCCCGGTAGCGGCTCGACCAGGCGCCAGAATGCTTGCCGGGGCGGGCAAAATTGTCGTGCAGGAACAGCCCGACATGGCTTCCGTCCCGGT
>JAJPIH010000257.1 GCA_021324875.1 Alphaproteobacteria bacterium | reverse complement strand
GTCTTTTCGGCCGAGGCCGCCGAATCGCTGGCAGCGCGGGGCGAAGCCGTGATCCTCGTCCGGGTCGAAACCAGCCCCGAGGACATCCACGGCATGCACGCCGCCAAAGGCATCCTGACGAGCCGCGGCGGCATGACCAGCCATGCCGCGGTGGTCGCCCGGGGCATGGGCCGGCCCTGCGTCGCCGGCGCCGGCGATCTTCATATCGACTACGCCGCCGGGCGGATGACGGTGCGCAGCACCCATGTTGCGGTTGGCGAAATCATTACCATCGACGGCTCGACCGGCGAGGTCATGCTTGGCGAAGTGCCGACCATCCAGCCGGAATTGTCCGGCGACTTTGCCACATTGATGAGCTGGGCCGACGGCTTTCGCCGGCTGGGCGTGCGCGCCAATGCCGAGACCCCGCTTGACGTGCGCACCGCCCGCCGCTTTGGCGCCGAAGGGATCGGGCTTGCCCGTACCGAGCACATGTTTTTTGAGGCCGATCGGATCGGCCCGATCCGGCGCGTGATCATGGCCGATGACGAACGCGGGCGCCGCGCCGGGCTGGCTGAATTGCTGCCGATGCAGCGCGAGGATTTTGCCGAGATTTTCCGCATCATGCGCGGCCTGCCGGTGACGATCCGGTTGCTCGACCCGCCGTTCCACGAATTTTTGCCCAAGACCGAGGCCGAGTTCGAAGAGATGGCGCGTCTGACCGACCGCACCGTCGCCCAGGTGCGGCAGCGGGCGTTGGCGCTGCATGAGACCAACCCGATGCTTGGCCATCGCGGTTGCCGCCTGGGGATCACCTATCCCGAAATCTACGAAATGCAGGCGACCGCGATTTTCGAAGCGGCGGCGATAGTCATCAAGGAGGGCCAGGGAGGCGTCAGCCCCGAGATCATGTTGCCGCTGATCGCCACGCGCAAGGAGCTCGACATCCTCAAAGCGATGATCGATCGGGTCGGTCGCCAGGTCATGGACCGCACCGGGATCGAGATCCCCTATCTCGTCGGCACCATGATCGAGCTGCCGCGCGCCGCCCTATGCGCCGGCGAGATCGCCGAGACCGCCGAGTTCTTCAGCTTCGGCACCAACGACCTGACGCAGACGGTGTTCGGTCTGTCGCGCGACGATGCGGCGAGTTTTCTCGGCGCCGATCAGCGGCTCGGCATTTTCGAGCACGATCCGTTTGTGACTTTGGACCCGGTCGGGGTAGGCGAATTGGTGCGGCTGGCTGTCGAGCGCGGGCGCGGCAGCCGCCCCGGACTCAAGCTCGGTATCTGCGGCGAGCATGGCGGTGATCCGGCCTCGATCCGCTTCTGTCACGAGGTGGGCCTCGATTACGTGTCGTGCTCGCCCTATCGCGTGCCGATTGCCCGATTGGCGGCGGCACATGCGGCCCTTGCCGGTGAGCAACGGGATCTGACCGCTTGACCGGCGGGCGCCGCGGCGCCGGCTTGGCGCTGGCGATGCTCGCCGCAATGGCGGTCCCCGCCGCCGCCCAGATTCATACAAGCATGCCGCAGCTATTGCCGATCCCAGGGCTGACGGAACCGCCCTTGGCGGCGGCCGCGCCCAGCCCCGCGCCGATCCCGCCGCCGGTCAACCCGGGCTATGCCGCCGCTCCCAGCGCAGGCCTGTCACCGATCCTAACCACGCCGGGGCCGGTTTACCAACTGCCGCAACCAACCCCGCCCGCCTACCCGCCGCCGCCGCTGCCGGGCCCGACCGATCAGCAAAAGCTGACCGCCTACGGCAACGAACTGCGCGCGCAGCAATGGCAACTGCAATCGCAGGGCATTCCGCTGGGCAGCACCGTGCGCGGCCGCGAAATCTTGCAGCAGCTGAACGCACCCGATGCGCAATAAGGCGGGTCGGTTGCGCCCGCATCGGGGTCGCGGGCAATCGACCGTACAGCGGAAGCGGCGTCGGCTGCGGCCTGCGGCTCGGCGGTCGCCACAACCCAAAAACATGAAACCGGCGATTGAACCCGGCGCGACCTGCCGCTGTTCACAGGCTGAGGCGCCGATGGCGGCGCCGCTGCGGAGTGAGGCATGACAAAACACATACTGCCGGCGGCTTTTGCGATTTTTGCGGCGCTGTCGTTGAACATGGGTTCGGCGCATGCCGCCGGTTGTCTGTCCGGTGCCGCCGTCGGCGGCGTTGCCGGGCATCTGGCAGGGCATCACGGTGTGCTCGGCGCCGCCGCCGGCTGCGCGGTCGGCCACCACGAGGCCAAAAAGAAAGCCGCAAAGGCGCAACCGACCCAAGGCCCAGGCGCCGGCTCGGATCAAACCGGCTCGAGCTCGGGGCACTGAGCGCTCAGTCGCGCGCGTTCGAACGCATCCAGGCCGGCCGGCTGGGAACGATCAATGCGTTTCCGGCCGTGAGCCGGCGTGGCTCGCGCAGCTGATCGAGCCGCAACAGCGCCAGCCCGTGCCCGTCGCGGCCCGAGCGCATTTCGCCGACTTCAAGCCCGTCCGCGTAAATCGGGGTCCCCGGCGCCGGCGACGGTCCGATAACCGCGACCGGGAGAAGCCGGCGCTTGATGAGGCCGCGGTATTTGGTGCGCGCGGTCAGCTCTTGGCCGATATAGCAGCCCGTGTTCCAATCCTCCCCGTTCAGCTCGTCGAACCCGGCTTCGAGCAGCAGGGTCTTTTCGGGGACGAGGTCGCGGCTGCCGTCGGCGACGCCAAGTTCAAGGCGCAAGAGATCGTAGGCCTCGAACTCGGCCGGCGTGAAGCCTGCCAGTTCGAGAGTGGCGCCGGCCGTGGCCCGCGGCAGCAACAGCCGAGCCCCGAGCGCGGCCAGCCGCGGATCGACAAAGGCCACACCCTCGCCAAAGCGGCGGACCACGCCCGGTTCCGGGCGCAGCTGCAGCCGAGCGAGGGCGCCGGACCCAAACGCAGCGGCCACCGCCAAATCGGCACGCTCGTCGAGCGCCACTTTTGCCCGCAGCCGGTACACGCTTAACCGCCGCCGCAAATCGGCAAGGCGCGCCCGCTCGCCTTCGAGCAACAGCGTCTCGTCCTGCTCGACCATCATGAAATCATGAAGATAGCGGCCCTGGGCGGTCAGCAGTGCGGCATAGCGCGCCTGGTCAGCACTCACCTTGCCGACGTCATTCGACACCAAGCCTTGCAGAAAAGCTCGCCGGTCAGGACCGCTGACGGCGAGAACGCCGCGCTCGGTCAGCAGCGTATAACGGGCCTCGGCCATCGCATCGGATCGAGAGGTGCAGCGCAAGCCGACTAGACGTAGGGGCGGGCCGCCGGCTTGGCAAGCGCACGGACGGCGGATATAAGCCGCCGACAACATGGTTATCCTGTTTGTCACCGCCTCCCGCATCGGCGATGCCGTATTGTCGACCGGCCTGCTCGGCTATCTCGTCGACCGCTACCCGCACGCCCGTCTGACGATCGCGGCGGGGCCGGTCGCGGCCCCGCTGTTCGAGGCAGTGCCGCGGCTCGAACGCCTGTTGATCGTCCACAAGCGGCGCCTGGCATTGCATTGGCTGCCGCTCTACGCGGCGGTCGGCGGTCGGCGCTGGGATCTGGTTGTCGATCTGCGCGGCTCGGCCCTGGCCTGGCTGCTGCCGGCGGGCAGCCGCCGGGTGATCGCCAAGGGCGATGAGCGCGAACATCGTGTTCGCCAATTGGCGCGCGTGTTCGGTCTTGATCCGCCGCCCGCACCACGATTGTGGACGGCAATTCGTCATGAACGCGACGCGGCCGCACTCGTCCCGGCCGGCGGT
>JAJPIH010000086.1 GCA_021324875.1 Alphaproteobacteria bacterium | reverse complement strand
GCGCGGGCATTGGCCTCTCATTGGTGCGCCGTTTGATTGAGCTGCATGGCGGCAGCGTCGAGATCGACGGGGGTCCGGGCCGCGGCACCACGGTACGCTGTCGGCTGCCGCTCGATCGCGGCGAGAGCGCCGGCGCTGCGAGGATCGCCTGGGATCGGCAACAAAGCGACCGCGGTGATTCGCGCTGCGCGGCGACTGTCTGAGCCGCGACGGAGCGCGCAAGCCAACCGTGTTGCCGCCGATCTGAGTGATGCCGCGCCCGGCAACGCAAACCGACAGGACGATATTGCGGATACTCGGGCCGAGGATATACAACGCCTAGGTGATCACTGTCATAAATCTGCCGAATGAGTGGGCGACCGCCGCCTTGGCCCGGCGTGTGGCGGCGGCCGCGCGAGCCGGCGATGTGATCGCGCTGAGCGGCGAACTCGGGGTCGGCAAGACCACCTTTGCCCGCGCCTTTCTTCATGCGCGCCATGCCGATGCCGACGAGGTTCCGAGCCCGACCTTCACACTCGTGCAGATTTATCCGGCGCCCGACGGGGCGATTTGGCATTTCGACCTGTACCGGCTGACCGCGACGGTCGACGCCTGGGAGCTCGGCATCGAGGACGCTTTTGCATCGGGCATTTCGCTGATCGAATGGCCCGAACGTCTGGGGCCGTTGCTGCCTGCGCACCGCCTCGAAATCCGGCTCGAATTCGGCGACCGCCCCGACGCGCGGCGCGCGGCCATCGACGGGAACAGCGATTGGTGCGTCCGCCTCAAACCGGCATTGGCCGATGTCTGAGACGGGCTTATTGGCGACCCAGCTCGCCACCCCGCCACCGGGCCGCCAGACGCGCTGGCGCGCCATGCAGGGCTTTCTCGAAGCCCATGGATGGCCGGGCGTAAAGCCCGAACCTCTGGCCGGCGATGCTTCATTCCGCACCTATTACCGGTTGCGCCGGGGAGCGGACAGCGTTGTCGTCATGGACGCGCCGCCCCCGCAGGAGGATGTCGGACCTTATGTCGCGGTCGCGGCAATCTTGCGCCGGCTTGGGCTCAGCGCACCGGAGGTGATCGCCGAGGATCGCCGCGCAGGCTTTCTGCTGATCGAAGATTTTGGCAACGACACCTATACCCGGCTGTTGCAGCGTGGTGCCGACGAGGAAGCGCTCTACGCGCTCGCGATCGATACGCTCGCAGCGCTGCAGCGGCGGGCGGGAGCATCCGATCTGGCGACGCTGCCGCCCTATGATCGTGATCGGCTGCTGGCCGAGGCGGTTCTGCTCGTCGACTGGTACATGCCGGCGGTATCGGGGCAAACGCCTCCGGCTTGGCTGCGCGAGGAATATCTGGCGCTGTGGGGCGATTTGCTGCCGAAGGCGGTGAGCGCGCCGCCGACGCTGGTCTTGCGCGATTTCCACATCGACAATTTGATGCTGCTGCCCGGTCGGCCGGGGGTGCGCGCCTGCGGGCTGCTCGATTTCCAGGATGCGGTCGGCGGCCCGCCGGCTTACGATCTGGTCTCTCTGCTTCAGGATGCGCGGCGCGACGTCGCGCCGGATCTGCGCCGGCGCATGACCGAGCGCTATCTGGCCGCGGCTTCGCCCGGCGTCGCGGGCGCGTTTGAGCAGGCACGGGCGATCCTCGCCGCGCAACGCAATTGCAAGATCCTGGGGATCTTTACGCGGCTGTGGACGCGCGACGGCAAGCCCGGTTACCTGGCGCATATCCCGCGGCTGTGGCGGATGGTCGAAGCCGATCTGCGCGAACCGGTCCTCGCCGAGCTGGCGCGCTGGTTCGACCGTCACCTGCCGGCGCCGCTGCGCCGCGTTCCCGATCCGGGACGGGCGGCATGATTTCGCCGCCGGCGCGCGCAATGGTGCTGGCCGCCGGGCTTGGTACGCGGCTGCGGCCGCTGACCCAGACCACGCCCAAGCCTCTGGTGGAACTGGAGGGACGCAGTCTGCTCGACCACGCGATCGACCGGCTGGCCGCCGCCGGCGTCGAGCACGTCGTCGTCAACACCCACTACATGGCGGCCAAGATTGCGGCCCAGCTGGCCGGTCGCACCACGCCGCGTATCGAGATCTCGGAAGAACCGGAACTGCTCGACACCGGCGGCGGGGTTTTGAAGGCGCTGCCCTCGCTGGGGGAGATGTTCTTTGTCGTCAACGCCGATGTGTTCTGGCTTGACGGGCGGGAGCCCGCGCTGTTGCGCCTGGCGCAGTCGTTCGACCCCGAGCGGATGGATGCCGCCTTGTTGTTGCAACGAACTGTGACCGCCGTCGGTTACGACGGTAGCGGCGACTATATGCTCGATCCGGCCGGCATCCCGCGCCGCCGCCGCGAACGCGAAGTTGTCCCGTTTCTTTTCTCGGGCATCCAATTGCTGCATCGGCGGCTGTTTGCCGATTGTCGTGAACGCATCTTTTCGTTGGTGCGGCTGTTTGACCGGGCCGAGCAGAGCGGAAGGCTGCGCGCCGTCGTGCATGACGGCGAGTGGTATCATATCGGCACGCCGCAAGGCTTGGCCGCAACCCGCGAGCGGCTGGCCTCGCACCGGGTTGAACGATAACCGGGGCGCAACCGCAGCCGGGCGGCGCGGCGTGAACTGACAGGTTTATGACGGTTTCTGCCGACGATCGCCGCATGCGGCCAAGATTGTTCACGATCCCGCCCGCGCGCCCGTTTCTGCCGACCCTGGCCGAAGGCCTGGTCTCGTTGACCGGCGGCGACCCGCTGGGCTTGTCGCGGGCGACTGTTCTGCTCCCGACCCGGCGCGCGGTTCGGGCGCTGCGCGAGGCGTTCTTGCGCATCGCCCCGTCGGGCCGTGACCCGGGCGCGCCGTTGCTGCTGCCGCGAATGCGCCCGATCGGCGACTTCGATGACGACGAGTTGGCCTTTGTCGATGACGGCGGAACCGGCGATCTGTCGATCCCGCCGGCGATCCCGGAATTGCGCCGCCAGCTGTTGTTGACGCGGCTCGTCCTCGCCTGGGCTCAGCACAGCCGACGGCAACCCTTATTGCCCGGCCAGGCGGCGGCGCTGGCGGCAAGCCTCGCCCGCTTGCTCGACACAGCGGCAATCGAAGGCGCCAGCTTTTCCCGATTGCGCGAACTCGTGCCCGCCGATCTCGCCGCCCATTGGGAGATCGTGTGTCGGTTGCTCGAAATCCTGCCGACCCGCTGGCCGGCGGTCCTCGCCGCCGAGCGCGCGATCGATCCCGGCGAGCGGCGCAATCGCCTGCTTGAGCAACAGGCGCGATTGTGGCGTCGCACCCCGCCGCGCGATCCGGTGATCGCCGCCGGGCTGACCGGCGGCGTGCCGGCTCTGACCGAACTGATCCGCGTCGTCGCCGATCTCGATTGCGGGACGGTGATCCTGGCCGGTCTCGATCGCCGCTGTGACGCCGCGGAATGGGCCGCCATTCGCGAAGACGAAGCGCATCCGCAATATCTGCACGCCGCCCTTCTCGCGGTCTTTGGCCTCGATCCGGCGCAAATCCCCGACTGGCCGGAGGTGCGGCCGTCGGCGCCCGCCGCAGTCTCGCGGGCGCGGCGCCTGCATCTCGTCGCCGAGGCGATGCGGCCGGCGCCGACAACCGATGCCTGGCGTCGGCTCCCCCCCGAGCCGCCCGCGGCGCTCGCCGGGGTTGCGCGTTATGATTGCGCGGGCCCCCATCAGGAAGCGATGACCGTGGCGCTGCTGTTGCGCCGCAAGCTGGAAACGCCGGGGGCCACCGCCGCGCTTGTCACTCCCGACCGCGAGCTGGCGCGCCGCGTCGCCGCCGAGCTTGGACGCTGGGGGATCGCGATCGACGATTCAGCCGGCACCCCGATGGACCGGACGCCGCCCGGGGTCTTCTTGCGGCTCGTGCTCGATCTCGCCGCAAGCGAGTTGGCGCCGGTGCCGCTGCTGGCGGCGCTCAAACATCCGCTTGCCGCGGCGGGGCTGGCGCCGGCGGTGTTTCGCGACCTGACCCGACAGCTCGAACACGCGATCCGGGGACCGCGGCCGGGCCCCGGTTTCAGCGGCCTCAAAGGCGCGCTTCCCAGGGGCGAGGGCAGGCTGCGCGCCTTTGTCACCCGGCTTGAAGACTGCCTCGGCGCACTGCCCGATCTGTTGGCGGTGGGTCCGTTGCCGCTCGCGCGGCTGGTGAGCGCCCACATCGAGGCGGCAGAGCGGCTGGCGGCGACCGACGCCGAAGCGGGCAGCGACCGGCTGTGGCGCGAGGCGGCAGGCGAAACCGCTTCCCGCTTTTGCCATGAGCTGCGCGAGGCGGCGAGCGATTTTCCGTCGCTCCAAGGTCGCGATTACCCGGCCTTGTTTGACGCCCTCGCCGCCCGCGCCGTGGTTCGCCCGCTCTATGGGCGCCATCCTCGCCTGGCGATCTGGGGCTTGGTCGAGGCCCGTCTGCAGCAGCCCGACCTGGTCGTGCTCGGCGGTCTCAACGAAGGCAGCTGGCCCGGCGCGGCCGCCCACGATCCGTGGATGTCGCGACAGATGCGGCGCGAATTCAACATTGCCGTGCCGGAACGCGCGATCGGGATTGCCGCCCATGATTTCGTCCAGGCGATGGCGGCGCCGGAAGTGGCGCTGACCCGCGCCGCACGCGACGAAGGCGCCCCGACCGTGCCGGCGCGCTGGCTGCTGCGGCTCGACACGGTCTTGCGGGCGGTCGGGCTCGCCGATCGGCTTGGCCCCGACCCCGAGATCGAAGCGGCGCTGGCGCAGCTCGACCGCTGCCCCTACGAACCGCTGCCCCCGGCCGCACCGCGCCCGCCTTTGGCGGCCCGGCCGCGCCGGTTGTCGGTCACCCAAATCGAAACCTGGCTCGCCGACCCCTATGCGATATACGCCCGCTATATTCTCGAATTGAAGCCGCTCGACGAGCTGGACGCCGATCCCGGGCGCGCCGAACTCGGGATCCGCATCCATGCCGCCCTTGCCGAATTTACCCGCCGATTTCCGCGGGCTCTGCCGGCCGATCCGCTGGCCGAACTGGTGGCGATCGGGCGCCGGCATTTTGCCGATATGCTGTCGCGTCCCGGCGCCTGGGCGTTTTGGTGGCCGCGCTTCCAGCGCATTGCCCGCTGGCTGGTGGCGGAAGAGACAAAGCATCGCGCCGAAACGGTTGAGTGCTTTGGCGAACTCGAGGGCAAATTGATTCTGCACGGCCTGCCGGGCGGCGCCTTCGAACTGACCGCCACCGCCGACCGCATCGACCGTCTGGCTTCGGGCGAATTTCTGCTGGTCGATTACAAGACGGGCGCCGTTCCGACAAAAAAGGCGGTCTATGACGGGTTTGCACCGCAATTGCCGCTCGAGGCGGCAATTTTGCGCGACGGCAGCTTTGGCGAACTGCGCGGCATCCCCGCCGCCCTGGAATATTGGAAGCTCGGCGGGCGCATTCCGCCGGGGCAGCGCTGGGCGATCGACGACGGCCAGCCGGCGCGGCTGATCGACGGCGTCAAGGCCAAGCTCACGCGGCTGATCGAGCGCTTCGACGACCCCGACACCTGCTACCTGCCGACCCCGAACGCCGCCCGCCGCCCGCGCTTTTCCGCCTACGAACACCTCGAACGGCTGGCGCCGAGCGAGGCCGAAGAATGGTGAGCGGGGGCCGCAGCCGCTCCGCCTCGCCGGCGGCCGACCCCAGGGCTTCGTGCTGGGTTGCCGCCTCGGCCGGGACCGGCAAGACGACCGTGCTGACCGAACGGCTGTTGCGGTTGATGCTCGACGGCACCGACCCGGCGCGGATCCTGTGCCTGACTTTCACCCGCGCCGCGGCCGCCGAGATGGCCAACCGCCTCGACGAGAAGCTGGCGCAATGGGCGACGGCCGACGAGCGGGAACTCGCCGAGGCTCTGGTCAACCTGACCGGATCATGGCCCGACGAGCCGACGCTGACGCGGGCGCGCAGGCTGTTCGCCCTAGTGCTCGACACCCCCGGCGGTATCAAGATCTCGACCATCCACGCTTTCTGTCAGACCTTGTTGCGCCGGTTTCCGCTCGAAGCCGGGATCGCTCCGGAATTCACCGTGATCGAAGAGCGCGGCGCGGGCGAGCTTCTGGCCGACGCGACGCAGCGGGTGATCCTGGCCGCGCGGCGGGGTCTCGACCCGGCGCTCAGCGAGGCGCTTGCGGTGGTTGCCGAGCATACCGGCGAGGAGCGGTTTGGCGAGCTGATGCAGTCGCTGGCGGCGGAGCGGCGAAAGTTGCAGCTCGCTTTGGCCCCGGGACACGAGGCGCTGCGTGCGCGGTTGTCGACCGCCCTCGGGCTGCCGGCCGCCCTCAAGGTGGACGCGGCACTGCGGCTCGAGGATTTGGTGGCCGATTTTTGCGCTTCGCAAAACGGCGACGAGGCGGCATTGCGCGCCGCTCTGCCCCACCTTGCCGCCGGCGCGCCGACCGATCGGCAAACCGGGCTGGCCATCAGCAGATGGTGGGACACGCCGCCCGACCACCGGCCCTCGCTGCTCGATGCCTATCTCTCCGTCTACCTGACGACAGAGCGCAAGATCCGCACCCGGCTCGTCACCAATGGCGCAGCGGCTCGCGCCTGTGCCGCCGGCATTGACGCGGCGGCGGCGCTGGCGGCGGAAGCCGCACGGGCTTTGCGCTTTGTCGAGGCGCGGGCGGCCTTGGTCACCTGCGAGGCGAGCTGTGCCCTGGCTCGGCTCGGCGAGGCGTTGCTGACCGAATATGCGGCCGCCAAGCGGCTGCGCGGGGTGCTCGATTTTGACGATCTCGTGTCGCATGCCCGCGACCTGGTGCACCGCCCCGACATTGCACCCTGGGTGCTGTTCAAGCTCGATGGCGGGCTCGACCACATCCTGATCGACGAAGGGCAGGACACCAACCCGGAACAATGGGAGATCGTGGCCGCCCTCGCCGAGGAATTTTTTGCCGGCGATGGTGCACGCGCCGCGATCCGCACCGTGTTTGTCGTCGGCGATATCAAGCAATCGATCTTCAGCTTTCAACGCGCCGACCCTCAGGCTTTTCTCGAGATGCGCCGCCATTTCCGCGAGCGGGTCAACGCGGCGCGGCAGCGCTGGTCGGAACTGCCGTTGGCCACGTCCTTCCGCTCGACCACGCCGGTTCTGCAGGCCGTTGACGCGATCTTTAGCCGGCCGGAGGCGCGGCACGGCGTCGCCCTCGACGGCGGCGAGATCCGACACATCGCCGAGCGCGCCGGGCATGCCGGGCGGGTCGAGTTGTGGCCGCTGGTGGCGCCTAAAGACGAAGGGCAGAGCGACGCCGACGCGCTGCCGCTCACGCGCAAGGCCGCGGCCGAACCCCACGCCCGCCTGGCCCGGGCGATCGCCGCCACGATCGCCGGCTGGCTTGCCGCAGGAGAACGTCTCGACGCCCGCGACCGGCCGCTGACGCCCGGCGATATCATGGTGCTGGTCCGGCGACGCAACGCGTTTGTCGGCGAATTGCTGCGCGCGCTGAAGCAGCGCGAGGTTCCGGTCGCCGGCGCCGACCGCCTGTTGCTGACCGAGCAACTGGCTGTCAAGGACCTGATCGCACTGGGTCAATTTCTGTTGTTGCCGGAGGACGATCTGACCATGACGGCGGTGCTGAAGAGCCCGCTGTTTGATGTCGATGAGGAGACGCTGTTCCGGCTGTGTTATGCGCGCGGAGGCGAGCGGTTGTGGTCGCGACTGCGTGCCGCCGCCCGGTCTGATCCGCGCCTCGGCAGGGTGGCGGAACAGCTGGCCGCCTGGCTGGCGCGCGCCGATTTTACGCCGCCGCACGAACTTTACACCGAAATTCTCGCAGCCGGCGGCGGCCGACGCGCCTTGTTGCGCCGACTGGGCCCCGAAGCCGAAGATCCGGTCGAGGAATTTCTTGCGCTGGCGCTTGCTTACGAGCGCGAACACGTCCCCTCGCTGCAGGGTTTTCTGCGCTGGCTGACGGCCGCCGAGACCGAGGTCAAACGCGATCTGGCCGGCCATCCGCGCAACGAGCTGCGCATCCTGACCGTGCACGGCGCCAAGGGCCTTGAAGCGCCGGTTGTCTTTCTGCCGGATACGGTCGCCCTTCCCGATCAGCGCCTCAGCGTGCTGT
>JAJPIH010000039.1 GCA_021324875.1 Alphaproteobacteria bacterium | reverse complement strand
GTGCGGGCGGGGCTTCGATCCGTCGCTAAAGCGACTAAGCCGGAACGGCGCCGGATCGACCAGAGTGGGACTGTTTGTGACCATGTCGGCGACCAGCCGGCCGGCCCCCGGCCCGATGCCGAAGCCATGACCGGAAAAGCCGGTCGCGATCAACAAACCCGGAAGCGTCTCGACCGGCGAGATGACCGGGATCGCATCGGGCATCACATCGATCATCCCGCCCCAGCGCTCGGCGATCCCGACCCCGCGAAAGATCGGAAACGCCTCGGTCACCGCGCGTTGCGCGCGGGCCAGAACATGAGGATCGGGTTCCGGGTCGAGCGTGCGCACCGCCTCGAAGGGCGTCTCTTCGTCGAGACGCCAGCGCCGCTTCATGCGCCATTCCTCGACAAAGCGTCGCCCGATGCGAAACCGAAGTTTCTGCCAGTGCAAGCGCGCCGCCGGCAGATAGGGAAACAACAGGCGCAGATTGTCGGGCACCAGATCGATGGTGCGCACCCCGAGGGTGGCGACCGTATAGCCCCCATCCATGCGCTTGCGCATCCCAAACAGCCCGCCCGAGGCCGAGATTTCCGGTCCCCCCGCCAGCGGCTCGGTGCGCATCACCGAGGCGAGCACCTTGAGCTGCGGCAAGGCGATGCCGAGATTGCCGCAAAACAGCCGCGACCAGGCGCCCCCGGCCAGGACCACCTGATCGCAGGCGATGCGTCCCTTTTCGGTGACGACGCCGGCGACGCGCCCGGCCGCCGTGTCGATGCCGCGGACCGCGCATTGGGTGAGGATTGTCGCCCCCCTGCGCCGGGCGGCGTTTGCGATCGCCGGGGCGGCGCGTTGCGGTTCGGCCTTGCCGTCGCTGGCGGTGAACAGCCCGCCAACCCAGTTGCCTTGCAGCCCGGGCAGCAACGCCTCGGCTTCGGCGCGGCTGAGGAGGCGGGTGTCGAGCTGGTATTGCCGGGCATGCTCGAGCCAGCCTTCGAGCTGGTCGAATTCGGCCCGGCTCTCGGCGAGATACATGATGCCGGGCTGGCGAAACCCGGTTTCGGCCTCGACCCGCTCATTCATGCCGGTCCACAAGCGCAGGCTTTCGATGATCAGCGGCAGCTCGCGCGGATCGCGGCCCATTTTTCGGCACCAGCCCCAATTGCGGCTCGACTGTTCGCCGGCGATATGGCCCTTTCCGCAAAGCGCCACCTTGACGCCTTTCTCGGCCAAAAACAGCGCGGCGCTGGTGCCGATAATCCCGCCGCCGATGATGACGACATCGGCGCGCTCGGGCAGGTTTTGATCCCCCTGAACAGGATCGACGCGCGGGGCCATGGCTAATCGGCCGGACGCAAATCGGTTTCCGCCATCGGCAAAAACGCCAAAGGCGGAAGCAGCGCCGCGTGAACCGGCGGCAATCGGGACAGGCTCATCTCAGTCGATCGCAGCATGGACAAGGTTGGCCACGCGGTCGAGCCGCGCCGAGTGCCATGGGTCGGGCTGAACGTAATTGGTCAGATAGGTGAACGACACACCGCTCGTCGGGTCGGCCCAGGAATAAGAGGTGCCGGCGCCGCCATGACCGAAGGTTTCAGGGGTTGCGAGGGTGCCGAGCCCGCGGATGCGGTCGCTGTCGCCGCGGATATGGGGGCCCAATCCGCGATGCATCGGGATGCCGGCCATCGCCTCGTCGCCGCGCTCGCCGGTGTGGTTGCGTGTTACATAGCGGACCAGCCGCGGCGAAAACAGGCGCACCTCACCGAGGCGGCCCTCGCCGAGCAGCATCTGGTAGAACGCCGCCATCCCGCGCGCGGTCGCATAGCCGCCGCCGCTGGGCATCCCGGCGGCCTTGAATTCGGCCGAATTGTCGCGCGGTTCGGGGCCGTAGGTATCGGCGCAGCGCCGCTGCTCGGCGGCCGGCACGCCGACAAACACATCCTGCGCGAGACCGAGCGGGGCCAGCACCTTGTCGCGGATCACCTCGCGGTAATCGCGGCCGGTCACCGCCTCGATCACCATGGCTTGCGTCAGATGGGCGGCGCGCGGGTGATATTGCAAGCGAGTTCCGGGTGTCCAGTCGAGCGAGAAATCGCAGGCCTCGGCGCGCATCCGGGCATGGTCGTTCCAGGTCTCACGACTGACGTCGCCCGACGGGAAACCGGCCTGGTGGGTCATGACCTGGTGCAAAGTGATCTCGCCTTTGCCGCGCGTGGCGAATTCCGGCAGGTGGTCGGCGATCCGATCCATAAACGACAGCCGGCCCTCTTCGATCAGCGTCCATACGGCGGCGCTGGTCAGCACCTTGGTCTGGCTGAACAGCAAGAAAAGCGTGTCGCCGGTCGCCGGCGCGCGGGCGCCCTCGATGCGCGCATCGCCATAGCTGCGGTAGAGCGCCAACTGGCCGTGCCGCGCCAGCGCGATCTGCGCCCCGGGATAGCGCCCCTCTTCGATGTGCTGGCGGATCAGCCGATCGAGATGCTGCAGCGGTGCGGCGGCAAAGCCCAGCTGCTTCAGGTCGCCGGCGGGCAGCGGAAAGCTATCGGGCATCGCGGGTCTCCTCCGGGACTTTTCCGGTTGCGATGCTACCCGACTGCCGCGGGCGGAGGGAGGGAAATGAACGCGCCGCGTTAAGATTTTCGGTGGAGGAGCGGTGCGGCCGGCCCGTCGCTGATACGGATCACGCTTTTTCGGCGGCCGCAAATTGACCGAGCGCGTCGAGGGCGTGGGTCGCATACATGACCGACGGACCCGCGCCCATGTAAATGGCCATGCCCAAGGCTTCGGTGATCTCCTGTTTCGAGGCTCCGCGATCAAGCGCCGCTTTGACGTGAAACGCGATGCAGTCGTCGCACCGCACCGCGACCGATATGGCGAGCGCGATCAGCTCCTTGGTTTTGGCGTCGAGGGCCTGCGCGGTCGAGGCGGCCTGGGCGAGAGCGGCGAATGCCCGCATCACCTCCGGCGCGTCGGCGCGCAATTGGCGGATCTGAGCAGTGACCTCTTTGGTCATTTGCGGCCAGTCGTGCATGGTCATCATTCCCGCTTCACCTGTGTTCGGGCTGCGCTTGCACGGCCGCCACGCCCGCATTGGCGCGCGCCCAGCGCACCAATTCGCCCGCCGCGATTGCACCAGCCCGGCGGCCGAGTTCACGCCCGCGCCGCACAAGCGCAATGGTCGGTACGGCACTGATCCGGAATTCCCGGGCCAGATCGGGATCCTCGTCGATATTGACCTTGACCAGCCGGATTTCGGGTTCGAGGGCAGCGGCTGCGCGCTCGAATTCCGGCATCATCGCGTGACAAGGGCCACACCATGGCGCCCAGAAATCGATCAATAACGGCAAATCGCTGTGATCGAGGTGGCGCCGCAACCGCTCCTTGTCGAGGATCAAAGGATGCGCGGTAAAGAGCGGTTCATGGCATTGCCCGCAACGCGGCCGCTCACCCAGCCGCGAGCGCGGCAGCCGGTTGAGCGCGTCGCACGCAGGACACGGCATGATGATCGCCTCACTGCCAGCCATCAGCTCATCCCTCCCTCAGCTGCGGTCATTGGGCGGCGGCTACGGGCGGCGGGCGCATTTTGGCGATCCCCATCGCCTTCATGATCAGGCGCTCATAGGCGGGTTCGTTTGATCCCTTGCGCACCTTACGCAAGAAGTATTTCTCGAACGCGAGCTTGGCCATATGCACCCAATAGCCCTGAGCCGCCCAGTTGACGTTGCGCGGCGGTATCTGCGGCAAGGCCACAAACGCCACCCCGTCATCGCCGAAATCGGCGAGGCAAACGGCGTTCCATGTCGGTTCGCGGGTCGCCTCGCGGCCGGCGATCAGTTCGCGGATATTGTGGGCGGCGGCGGTCACCATCGATTCGATCATGTAACCGGTCTTTGGCACGCCGACCGGCACCGGCGTCTCTTCATAAGCGGCGATGGCAATGCACACTCCGACTGCAAACACATTCTTAAAGCTCGGGTTGCGCTGATACTTGTCGACGAGGACAAAACCGCGCGGATTGGCGAGCCCGGGCAGGCCGCGGCCATCGGCGCCGAGAAGGCAATCGGCGCCGCGGAAGGCCGGGATCAACATTGTCAATTTTGCGGGCAGCCGTTGCTGGCGTTTCAGATGCCCCTGGTCGTCGAGTTCAGTGAGCTCAACCGCATCGGGGGCAACCCGGTCGATCCTGGCATTCGTGATCCAGCGGATGTCGCGGTTACGCATGGCCGATTCCAGGAGCCCCTTGGTATCGCCGACGCCGCCGAGCCCGAGATGCCCGATATAGGGCTCCGATGTCACGAAGGTGATCGGCACGCGGTCGCGGATGCGCCGCTTGCGCAGATCGGCATTGGCAAGAAACGCAAATTCATAGGCTGGGCCAAAGCATGACGCGCCCTGGACCGCGCCGACCACGATCGGGCCCGGATCGTCGGAAAACGCACGCCAGCTCAGCGCGGCCTTTGCTGCGTGCTCGACATGACAGATCGAGACGCTGTTGCGGTCGGGACCGAGCCCTTCGATCTCGTCGAACGCCAATGCCGGTCCGGTGGCGACGACGAGGTAATCGTAGGACAGCGCGCGCCCATCGCGGAGCTCGATCTGGTTGGACCCTGGGCGCACATGCTTCGCCCCAGCGTCATCGAAGCCGATGCCGAATTTCGCCAGCGTCTCGCGCAGCGGGATCTTGATATCCTCGGGCTTCCGCCAGCCGATCGCCACCCACGGGTTCGACGGAACGAAGTGGAAATAGGGCGTGTCGGAGACAACTGTGATCTCGGCCGCGCCGCCCAAGGTCGCGCGCAGCTCGTAGGCCATCGATATGCCGCCGATCCCCGCGCCCAATACGACGATCTTGGTCATCGTCCCCTCCCGGCTGGAGGAATGATCGGCAAATTTGATTTTGCGGCATTGCGTTGGATCAATTTTTGTCGGCGATCCGTCGCCGCGCTGGCCCCGACCTTCATATTGATGACCTGGATCAACGACCGGCCGGCCCCGCTGCCGCAAAAGACCTGCCGACGGTTGGCAGCGAGGTGGTCAACAGCAATGTCACTCCCGTCTTTGCCGATCGCCGATGGCGCCGCGGACGCGGTCGTCGAACCCGGGGACCATTACGAAACGATCGGGATTGGGCGACGAGGCGCCGGTTGACACCGTCGGCGCCGAGATCACTGTCCTGCTTGCGGAAACGCCGTCATGCGCATGCTCGTCCTGAGTGTCTTGGCCACACTGCTCGCCTGGTTCGCGGCGCCTCCGCCTCACGCCCTCGCGCAGCAAGCCGCGGTGAAGCGCGAGATGGTGGTCGATCGCAAAGCGGTCATCGCAACGGTCGAGCCGGTGCACGAACTCGCGGCCCGCGCGCGCATTCCCGGCACCGTGACAAACCTCATCGTCAAGGAGGGCGATCAGGTCACCGATGGCCAACGGATCGCCACCGTTGTCGACCAAAAGCTCCTATATCAAATGCAGGCCCTCGCCGGTCGCATTCAGGCGCAGCAGGCCGAACGCGATCAGGCGCTGATCGATTACCAGCGCGCGCTGGAATTGCGCCGCTCAGGGGTCTCCTCACAGTCGCAGCTCGACCAGGCCCGGACCCGCCTCGACGTAGCCGAGCGGACGTTGCAGGCCTTGCGCTCGGATCGGCAGGTCATCGAGCAGCAGGCCGCCGAGGGCGCGGTGCTGGCGCCGGGGGCGGGCCGGGTGCTGAAACTGCCGGTGCAGGAGGGCAGCGTGGTCCTCGCCGGCGACACGATCGCGACGATGGCAACCAAGAATTACATCCTGCGGCTGCAACTGCCCGAGCGTCATGCCCGCTTCATCCGGGCGGGCGACACAATCCTGGTCGGCGAGCGGGGGCTCAGCGCCGTGCAGGATCTGGAGGAATTGCGCCGCGGCAAGGTCGTGCTCGTCTATCCCGAGATCGACCAAGGGCGGGTTATCGCCGACGTCCAAGTCGAGGGTCTCGGGGATTATTTTGTCGGCGAGCGCACCCGGGTCTACATCGCCACCGGCACGCGTCCGGCGCTGGTGATCCCCGGGGGCTATCTCTATCGCCGCTACGGCGTTGACTATGTCAGGCTCGCAGACGGCACCGAGGTGGTCGTGCAGCCCGGGTTGCCGGTCGAGGACGGCATCGAGATACTGGCCGGTCTCAAACCCGGCGACGTGGTGGCAAAGCCGTGAACCTCGGCCTTTCCGGGCACCTGACCCGAGCCTTCATCAATTCGCCACTGACCCCGCTGCTGCTGATCGCGGCTCTGCTCGTCGGGACGATCGCGCTGGTCAACTTGCCGCGCGAGGAGGAGCCGCAGATCAGCGTGCCGATGGTCGATATCCTGGTGACCGCCAATGGCTACAAGGCCGGCGACGCGATCGAGCTGATTACCAAACCGCTCGAAGACATCGTCAAGGGGGTGGATGGCGTCGAACACGTTTATTCCAATACGCAGGACGATATGGTCGTCGTCACGGCCCGGTTTTTTGTCGGCACCGACGAAGATACCGCACTGACCCGGGTCCACGAGAAAATCCGCAACAACATCGCCGACCTGCCAAAGGGCATTCCGATGCCGCTAATCATCGGCCGCGGCATCAATGACGTCGCGATCATAACCTTGACCCTGGCGCCCAAGCCGGCAGCCGCCGCCCGCTGGACCGATAACGGCCTTTACCAGATCGCGCAGGAACTTCAGCACGAGCTCGTCAAGACCGACAATGTCGGGCTAACCTATATCGTCGGTGGCAGCCCCAACCAGATCCGGGTCGAGCCTGACCCCGAGCGGCTGGCGCTTTACGGCATTACCCTCAACCAGCTGGTCGACAAGCTCGAAAACGCCAATCGTTCGTTTCAGGTCGGCGCCTTCGACCAGCTCGACCGCAACGTC
>JAJPIH010000434.1 GCA_021324875.1 Alphaproteobacteria bacterium | reverse complement strand
TGGCAATTGGCCGCCCGCCGGCAGGCTTCGGTGGCGACATAGCGGCCCCCGGCCAGGGGCCGTGCGGCGATCTTATCGGCACATATCTTCAGCGCTTCGAGCGTGCGGTGGATCGCTTCTTCGGACAAGGCGCCGGTCGCGGCCACCCCTTCGCCCAGCCGGACGATGCGCGAAAACGCGTCGATGACGCGGATGCCGGCGCCGGCCGGACGCGCCACCAGGAGCCGGCAATTGTTGGTGCCAAGATCGAGAGCCGCCACCGGCGCGCCATAGCGCCCGGGGAAGGTGCGCGGCGCCTGCGGGTTCAGGGCGCGTGGGACAATCGGCGCAGGCTCGGGCCGCCGCGCCGGAAAGCGCGCAAAGGCGGGGGCGGAAGCGGTGGCACCGCCTCCAACCGCGATCCCGCTGTCGAGCGGCTCGTCCACGGCCGGCCGGTTCCTTGTTGTCGAACCCGGCGGCCATCGTAACCCAGCTTAAACCGGAGTCAAAACGCTTCAAATCCGTGGAAGGGGCTATTCTCCGCTGCCGCGGGGGGCGGAGGGCCGGAGCCGGTGTCCCATCCTGCCCGATCCGCTCGATCGCTCGCTGTCGGCAATCGGAGAGCGGCCCTGGTCTTTTACATCGCTCGCGGCGTAGGCACGCGTCCGGCGGTCGATACAGGCAAACTTTCCTCGCCCGGGAAAGTGCACAGCGCGATAATTCGCGGCGATGACATCCCTCGACCGGAGATGGACCAGCCCTTCGCGGCTGCGGGCCGCGCTGCTGGCGTTGCTCGTTCTCGCCGGCTGCACGCCGGCAGCCACGCCCGGAGCGAACCCCGCCTTCCCGGATCAGAACGGCGCCAAGGCCGAGCATGGCGGCGGCGATGGCGGTGGCGGCGGCGGCAGCGGGATGTGAGCCTGGCGCATCGCCGCGACAGCTTCCGGTCGCAAGCGTTGGAAATGTTCGCCGGACGGCTGGAGCCCGGCGAGGCACCGCCGTAACCACCGATTCCTTCGAGGCCGGAACGAGCCTTGCGCCATCGCGCGCCGGGCCAAGGGGCGCCCTACCGGCGGTTCGCCGCTGTCGGGCCGGGACGGCGGCGGCGGTCGCGCGGGTTCCACATCCTCGACCGGATGGGCGTCGTTCGACTATCCTTGGGCGGCAACGATCAGGCGCGGACCCCACTCCATGAAACCTTGTATGCGTCGTGCGGCGGCTCGGTTTTTCCTCGCAACCGCCGCCGCGCTGAGCTTGCATTCGATTTCGTTTGCGCAAGGCAAACCGGCGCCGCCGGCGGCGCTCAATGCGCCGAAGACGGAAGTGACTTTGCAGATCCCCGGAACGCCGTCGACCAAGGTCAGCCTGAACGCGGCGCAAGTCGAGACATTGATCAACACGCTGACGCAGGCGCGGGCCGCCATGAACCCGCCGCGCCCGATGGTGCCGCCGGCGCCAGGAACCCAGATCAATGTCGCCACTGACGGGCGGTGGTATGTGCAGCCTGACGGCGAAGGCGTCGATCTCGACGTGCTCCACCCCGGTCATGGCTGGGTCGGGGTCTACCTCGACCGGGCCTCGATCGAGCAATTGAACCGCGCGCTCGCCCGTTACGCGCATCCGGTGATCGTGCACCGGCGGCCGATCCGCCACGAGCGCCCCTAAGCGCCGGCGCCGGTGATGCCGCGACATTTTGTAATCAATGCCCATTCCTGAGCATCCGCAATTTCTCGCGGCTCTCGTTCTGTTATTGACTGCGGCGTTTGTCGCTTCGGGATGGATCAGGCCGCCCTTCAGGCTGTGGTGGCGACGGGCGGTGATTGCCGGTTATCTGGTCGCGCTTGGTGTGGTGGTTGTTTGGGTCGCCCTCTGGGTGGCGGCGCGCGGATGAGGCGATCCCGGGGCGATGACGCCCTCTGCGCCGCTGGCGTTGCCGCGACGCAAGAGGGCGCGCTGTTGCGTCAGCGAAACATCCGCCCTTCCGGCGGCAGGCCAAGCAAGATCTGGCCGACCGTCTCAAAATGGATCGGCCGGCCCTGCCCCTGTTGGCTGCCGGCGTGCATGTCGCGAAACCGCCGCTCGAACGGGTTCTCATTAAAGATCGCGGTGGCGCCGGCGGCGCTGTAGAGCTGGGAGGTGACCTCGCGCGATTGTTGGATCGCCCAGGTTGCGGCCAGCCGCAAGCGCGCATGCTGATCGGGGCGGAAATCACCCTGCCGTTCGGCTTCGTCCCACATCTGCTCGAGGGTTTCGTGAATATAGGCCCGGCACGACGACAGCCGCGCCTCGCATTGCGCGACAAGCGATTGGATCACATTGTTCTCGCGCAATGTCTTTCGCGCGCCCCGCGGAATCTTGTCGCGCGCCAGCTCGATAAACAGATCGAGCGCGCCGCGGGCGATGCCGAGCGACACGTTGGAAAACCCCATCGCGTAGACCATGCCACTGGTGAATTTATAGAGAAGGCCGGGCTCGCGCCGCTCGGCCGGGTTGTCACGGGAGCAGGTGTATTGCTGCGGGACAAACAGGTCCTCGACCGCGTAGCTGTCGCTGCCGGTGCCCCGCAGCCCGATCACATGCCAGTTGTCGATGATCTTGGCCTGCGATTTCGGGAACAACACGGTACGGACATAGGGTCGGCCATTGGGCTGAAGGCGGGCGCTGCCATCCTCTTCGAACACCGGCACATGGGCGCCGAGCCAAGTGGCATGACGGCTGCCGGTGGCAAACCCCCACCGCCCGGTGACGCGAAAGCCGCCGCTGACCGCCACACCGCGCCCGGCGCCGGGCAGGTCCGGACCCCAGGCGAGGATTCCCTGGCGCGGCCCAAAGATCTCGCGCGCGATTTCCGGCTCGAGATAGGCGGCGGTCATTGAGCAGCCCGAATTCTGCCCCAGCGACCAGGCCGTGCTGGGCTCGGCCCGGGCGAGGGTTTCCAGCACCTGGACGTAGCTGAGCGGGTGGAGCTCGGCGCCGCCCAGAGAGCGCGGGATCAACAATTTGAAGAACCCGCCCGCGATCAGCGCCTCGACCACCCGCGGCGGCAATTGCCGCTCGGCCTCGATCTCGTCGGCGGCGTCTTTGAGCAGCGGCGCGAGCGCCTGCGCCCGAGCGACATAATCGTCGCCGCGCGCCGCGGTGCGAGGGAGATCGAGCTCGATCGACGCCATTTTCTTCTCCTGTTGCCGCCGCGACCGGCGGATTCGGGTAACACCAGTTCGCGGCAAGCATAGCATCGGCGCCGCGCGGATCGCGACGATTTCGCGCCTTGGTCAGCCCGTCTGTGGGCGCGGTCCCACCGATCGCGCGTGTTGCGCCGGAACTCAGGCGGCGGCCTTGTGGTCGGGGCGATCGCCGCGGCTCAGCATCGTCCGCGAGAGCATGACCCCAAGCGCGTGCGAGGGGGCCTCGATCGCGCGGAAGCACGCCTCGGCCATCGCCAGGGTCAGCACCAACAGCACCGGCAGCGCCCCGAGCGCCAGCCCGCCGGTCACGGCGATGATCAGGATCGGCAGGTGAATCAGATACAGGCTGTAGGAGACGCGGCCGAGCCACAGCGGCAGCGGCAGGCTCAACAGGGATGCGGCTCGGTTGTGCGACAGACACAACACGATCACCAGAACCGCTCCCCAGCCGATCAGAAAATCGGCCCAGACCCGGTTGAACGGAACAACCAAAAGGGCGATCGCCAGCGCCCACAACGAGGCGGTCGCAAGCGGGCCGCGGTGGCGGGCGATCAGCGAGCCCCGGCCGAAAGCGAGCGCACTCCCGACCGCGAACATCCATATGAAATGCAGCGTCGCCTGCCACGCCCCCGAGATCGAGTCGGTCATCCCGAACGAAAACAAGAGCGAAATCACCAAACACAACGCCACCGTATGGACCGGCCCCAGCTTGCGGATCATCAAGAAGATCAGCGGCATCACCGCCGCCATGCGGACCTCGTGAACCAACGTCCACATCGCCGGATTGAGGCTCATATCGCTGCCGGTCATCAAGAGGTGCTGGAGCAGCGAATAGGCTCCGGGACGCGGCCGCAATCCGTTCAGCCATTCGCTGGCGGCGGGCGCCGGACCGGTGGGGACGATCATCCAGGCCAGAGCCACGCACCCGATCACAATCGCGAAAGGCAGATAGATGCGGCACAACCGCTTGACGACAAACGGCCAGAATTCGGGTTGGCGGTCGAGGCTCAGCGGCAAGGCCAGCACAAACCCGCTCAGCACGAAAAACACGTCGACCGCCGCCTCCCCGTCGACAAACAGGCGCAGCGGCGTGTAGCGCAGCCAGAACCAGGGCGACGTCCACACTTCCGCCGACAACAGCCCGGTGTGGTCGATCGCGTGGCTGACGGCTTCCGGGACCACCTGCGCGTAGTGATTGAAGACGACAATCAGGGCGGCAATCCCGCGCAGCGCATCCAACTGCCGCAGGCGGCTTGAAACCATGTCGGCTCTGGTCTCCACCCGAGGACGATATCTGTCGTCGCGCTTTGACGGAAAAAAATTCGCCATGCTTGTCCCGCTACCGGCTGCCGTGTCGCCGACGGCGATTTCGGGCTTACCGGGGGTAAGCGGACATGGCATTTTTTTGTCTTATCGAGGCGGGTTGCAGCCGGTGTCAGGGCTCACCGGGCCGGCGCCGGTTGCGGCCGCCACCGACTTCGCGGCCGAGGCGACCCTGTGGCTCACGATCACCAACATCACGGGCAGGGCGACGGCGATTACGGCCGCGCCTTTGCCCTCGGCATCGCTCTAAATCTCGCCTATGTCGCCGGCGAAGCGGTCGCCGGGATCCTTTCCCATTCGCTGGCGCTGCTCGCCGATGCCGGCCACAATCTGAGCGACGTCTTGGGGCTGGCGCTGTCTTGGGGTGCGGCCGTGCTGAGCCGGCGCGGCCCCAGCGGGCGTTACACCTATGGCTTGAAATCGAGTTCGATCCTGGCGGCGCTGGCCAACGCGATCATCTTGCTGGTCGTGACTGGCGGGCTCGCCTGGGAAGCGGTGCTGCGCTTTGCCAACCCGGTGCCGGTCGCTTACGGTGTCGTCGTGTGGGTTGCGGCGGCGGGCATTTTTGTGAATGGCGGGACCGCACTGCTGTTCGCCTCCGGCCGCGGACGCGATCTCAACGTCAAAAGCGCCTTTCTGCATATGGCCGCGGATGCGTTTGTGACGGCCGGCGTCGTCGCCGCCGGCATTGCCATCGGCGTGACCGGTTGGCTCAGGCTCGACCCGGCGGTGAGCCTCGTCGTGGCCGTGGTCATCGTCATCGGCACCTGGGATTTGCTGAGGGACGCGACGCAACTGGCGCTGAACGCCGTGCCGGAGAACGTCAACGCCAACGCCGTGCGCGCCTATCTCGAGGCCGTGCCGGGAGTGAGCGCGTTGCACGATTTGCACATCTGGGGCATGAGCACGACCGAGACGGCGCTGACCTGCCACCTGGTCATGCCCGCGGGGCACCCCGGCGACGCCCGGCTCAACGCGATCACCCAGGAACTGCATCAGCGGTTTGGCATCGCCCATCCGACGATCCAGATCGAGCTCGGCGACAGCGGCGAGATTTGCGCGCTGACCCCCGAGCACATTGTCTGAAACGTTGCCGCGGCGCCCGGCAGGGACTAGCCTCGGGGTCGGCTTGTGGAGGTGCGAGATGCGTGAGCGTGCGTTTGTGCGCGAAGTGGGCATGCGCGACGGTTTGCAGAGCCTCGCCGAAATCATGCCGACCGAACAGAAAATCGCCTGGCTGGAGGCCGAGCATGCGGCCGGCGTGCGCGAGATCGAAGTGAGTTCGTTCGTGCCGCCCAAGCTGTTGCCGCAACTGGCCGATGCCGAGGCGGTGGTGCGCCATGCCCTGACCCTGCCCGGGCTGACCGTTTCGGCGCTGATCCCGAACCTCAAGGGCGCCGAACGCGGCTTGGCCCTCGGCGTGCACGAGATGAATTTCGTGCTGTCGGTCAGCGAGGGACACAACCGCGCCAATGTCCGCCGCTCGACCGCCGAATCGATCGAAGAATTTCGCCGGGTCGTGGCGCTGTGCCAGACCGCGCCCGAGGGCCGGCGCCCGCGCCTGACCTGCGGGCTTGCCACCGCTTTTGGCTGCACGCTCGAGGGGGCGGTCGACGAGGATCGGGTGAGGCGCATCGCGATCGCGGTTGCCGAGGCCGGAGCCGACGCGATCATGCTCGCCGACACGGTTGGCTACGGCAATCCGGCCGCGGTTGAACGCGTGTTCCGCCGGGTCATGGCCGAGGTCGCGCCGCTGCCGGTCGGCGGCCATTTCCACGACACCCGCGGGGTTGGCCTGGCCAATGTGCTGGCCGCCCTGAATGCCGGCGCGCGCGCTTTTGACGCGTCGCTCGGCGGACTTGGCGGCTGCCCGTTTGCGCCCAAGGCAACCGGCAACATCGTCATCGAGGACCTCGTCTTCATGCTCGAGGCGATGGGGTTTGACACCGGCATCGATCTCGACCGCCTGCTGATGGTGCGCGAACTGGTCCATCGCGCATTGCCCGAAATCGTGCAATACGGCGCGATCGCCAAGGCCGGCCTGCCGAAGAATTTCCACGCCGCCCCCACGGCGCAGGCCGCGGAATAGGCGGCCGCCGATTTTCCGCGACTGCCGCCCCGAACGGGTCCGTGTCAACCGGGGGCCGCGGCCACCCGGCTGATGCAGTGGAGGGAACCATGGCCGAAGAACCGATATCGTCCGAACGGTTTCAGATCCTGGTCGAACAAGCGGGACTGGCGCTGACGCCTGAGCAATTCGCCGCGTTGCGCGAGGGTTACCGGTTTGTCCAGCGCATGCGGCGGACGGTGCGCCGGTCGCGCGACCGGGCGGCCGAGCCGGCGCACATCTTTGTGCAGCCGCGGCCGGAGGCGTCGTAATGGACCCGACCCAGCTGACCCTTGCCGAGGCGCGGCTGGCGATCGCGTCCGGCAATCTGACGCCATTGGCGCTGACTGAGGCCTATCTCGAACGCATCGCCGCCCTCGACGGCGAATTGCACAGTTTTGTGCTGGTCACGCGCGAGGCGGCGCTGGCCGCGGCGCGCGCGGCCGCCGCGCCCGGCCGCAGCGGCATCCTCAACGGGATTCCGATCGGCCTCAAAGACATCTACAAGACGGCCGGGATCCGCACCACCGCGGGCTCGCGCCGCTATCTCGACCATATCCCGAACGAGGACGCCGAGACCTGGGTGCGGCTGCGCGGCGCCGGCGCGATCTTGCTCGGCAAACAGGAAACGCACGAATTTGCGATCGGCGGCCCCGATTTCACGCTGCCCTTTGCGCCGGCGCGCAACCCGTGGAACACCGCGCATTACCCGGCGGGCTCGTCGAGCGGATCGGCGGTCGCGGTTGCCGCCGGGCTGTGCGCGGCGGCGATGGGGTCGGACACCGGCGGGTCGATCCGCGGCCCCGCCGCCTATTGCGGCATTGTCGGGCTGAAGCCGACCTATGGCCGGGTCAGCCGCCGCGGTGTCTTTCCGCTGAGCTACACGCTCGACCATTGCGGGCCGCTGACCCGCACGGTCGAGGATTGCGCGATCATGATGCAGGCGCTGGCCGGCCATGACCCGCTCGACCCGGGCTCGGCCGATGTGCCGGTGCCGGATTACGCCTCGGCACTTGCGACGCGGCTCGACGGGCTCAAGATCGGGGTCATCCGGCATTTCCACGAACGCGATGCGGTGGCCGCCTTTGGGCCCGAGAACGCGCCCTCGACCGCTTATGCCGCGGCGTTCGACAGCGCGCTCAACACCCTTGAACAGCTCGGGGCGCAACTGGTCGATGTCGAACTCTCGCCGCTGATCGACTACCTCGACACCAACCGGCTGATCATGATCGCCGAAGCCTATGCGCTGCACGAACGCGATTTTCGCGAGCGCCCGCAGGATTTCGGCCATCACATGTTTGCGCGGATCGCGTTGGGCGCGTTTCTGTCCGCCGCCGATTATGTCGAAGCGGTGCGGCAGCGGCGCGAATTGTGCCTCGAATTCGCCCGCCTCTTCGACCGGGTCGATATCGTGGTTTCCGCCAACGCCACGGGTCCCGCGCCGCGCATCGATCAGGTGCCGTTTTGGGGTGTGTTTGAGCGCGCCTCTTACACCGCCCCCTACAACCTGACCGGGGTCCCCGCCCTGTCGGTGCCGATCGGCTTCGAGGACGGCTTGCCGCTGGCGTTCCAGATCGCCGGCAAGCCATTCGACGAGGCCGGGGTCATGCGGGTCGGCCACGCCTTTGAGCGGGCGAGCGAATTTCGTCACGCCCGGCCGCCGATCGCCGCCTCGTTGAGACCGGCCTAAAGCGAGCCGCGGCGGGCGCGGCCGGCACCGCCGCCCAAGGGGGTCAGCGCGGGGCGGCCGGGACCGGGATGCCGGGAACTTTCAGGTTGACGGCGCCGAGGTGGCTGCGGCTGGTGAAATAGAGCGTCGTCCAATCGGCGCCGCCAAAGGCGAGATTGGTCGTCGCCGGGGCGCCGTGGACGATCCGCCCCAATTTCTTGCCGCCGGGATCGATGATCCACAACCCGCCGGCGCCGCCGCAATAGACATTGCCTTCGCGATCGACCTTCATGCCGTCGGGCACCCCGGGCTCGGGGCCGCGCAGATCGACAAAGACGCGGTCGCTGGCGCGCGCCAGCATGCCGTTCGGCATCACGTCGAAAGCGCGAATGTGACCGCGCCGCGAATCGTTGATGTAGAGGATGCTCTCGTCCGGCGAGAAGGCGAGCCCGTGGGGCAGCGTGAAATCGTCGACCAGCAGGCTCAGCGTGCCGAGATCGGGGCTGACCCGGTAGACGCCGGAAAAGGTCAGATCCCATTGCTGCGGCGGATTGGGGCTCGTCCACGGGTCGGTGAAATAGATCGAACTGTCGGATTTGACGACCACGTCGTTCGGCCGGTTCAGCGGCCGGCCCTGGAAACTGTTGGCGATCACCGTGATCTCGCCATCCGCCTCGCGCCGGGTCACGCGGCGCGAATCATGCTCGCAGGCAATAAGCCTGCCTTTCAGGTCGCGGGTGAGCCCGTTGGCGCGGTTGGTCGGCTCGAGCAATACCGAGACACCGCGGCCCGGCTCGAACTTCATGCGACGGTTGTTGTGGATGTCGCTGAACACCAGCTAGCCGCCCTCGTGCCACCACAACGGACCTTCGGCCGGCCCTTGGGGTCCGCCAAAGCCGTCGGCCAGTTCCTGGATCGGCTGCGCCACATCGATGATCCGGTCGAGCGCCGGGTCCAACCGTTCGATGCGTTTTGCTCCCTCGGCCATCGCGCGTTTCTCCGTTTCCGAAAAGTCGGCCCGGGTAGAATGGGTTTGCGACCGCAAGACCGCCATTTCTGTCAGCGGCGGCACGATCAAGCGACGATGCCCGGATTGCTCCGGGCATCGCCAGGTTCACAAAAACACAATATGCGCCGCGGCCGACCCGATCGCCCGGGTCGGCTCGGCCTTTCCGCAGCGCTTAGGCCCGCGCCCCCTGGTAAAGCGGGCCGCGGATGATCTGCCCCGGCAGGGCATCGGTCAGCTGGCCGTTCTCCAGCAGCACCGTCCCATTGACGATCACGTGGTCGATGCCGACCGCTTCGCGCCGCACCTGGATCCCGCCCCCCGGCAGCGTTGCCAGCGGCTCGCGCGGCTTGGGCGCGACCGTATCGGGGTCGAAGATCGTGATATCGGCAACCTTGCCGGCGGCGATAAAGCCGCGGTCGTGCATGTCGTGCATCAGCGCCGTCTTGCCGGTCAGCCGGTAGACCGCCTCTTCGAGCGGCATCGCCTGCTGCTCGCGCACCCAGTAGCCGAGCAGCTGCGTGCTGGTCTCGTGACGGTCGGCGGTGTGCGGACGGCCGCCGCCGTCGCTGGTGCCGATGACCGTGTATTGCGAGCCGAGGATGTGCTTTTGCGTCTTCGGATCGTTGTTGCGGTCGATCGCGATAAAGCAGGTTTGCAAATCCTCGTCGAGCGACAGGTCGAGGAAGGCGTCCATGATGCCTTTGTTCTGTTCCTTGGCGATCTCCTCGACGCTCTTGCCTTCGAGATGCCGGTTCTGGCCCTTCGCGGTCATGAACACTTTGACGAGGTCCCAGCGCCGGTTGAACAGGCCGCGCGCCCGGCCGCGCCGGTCGGTCATGCCGCCCTGCTGGGCAACGGTGCCCTCGACTGCCTCGGCCGACATCGCCTTGCGGATCTCCGGGTCGCGGAAGGCGCGCATTCTCTGCTGGTAAGGCAGGCCCATGACCTTGTCCCAGGTCGGCATGCCGCGGAAGAAGCCCTCGGGATGGGTGATGTCCTCGTCCTGCGGGACGTTGAGGCCGCGCTCGAGATTGAAGATCGCCCCGGCGACGGTCGACAGGCACGACCCGTAGCAGCGCGCCCCGTTCTTGAACCCGTCCTCAAGCCACTTCAGGTGCTCGACCCATTCGTCGGGATTGGCGATCGGGTCAGAAACCAGGTTGTAGATCGACGGACGCCCGGTCCGCGCCGCGAGTTCCCGGGCGACTTGGCGGGTGGCCTTGGTGCCGCCCGGGGCGCCGCCGGCCACCTGGAACACGCCGGTGCCGAGTTCGCCGAGGACGCTGGCCAGCGCCCAGCGCTCATCGTCATCGGGAACCCCGGCCGGGTCGCCGCGATCCTTGGGTGCGGTCGAGAAGCCGAGCGCGCCGTCGAACATCGCCTCGCGGATCAGCCGCTGCATTGCGGCGATCTCCTCGGGGGTTGCCGCCCGCTCCGAAGCGGCCTCGCCCATCACGTAGCGGCGAATGCCGGAATGGCCGACCAAGGTGCCGACATTGATGCCGCGCTTTCTGCCGAGCGCGTTCAGATAATCGCCGACCGATTCCCAAGTCACATCGACCCCGGCCTTCAGTACCGGCAACGGGATTTGCTCGGCATCGGAGAAGAATTCGAGATACCACTCGCCATCGCCGGGGCGCACCGGTGCGATGACCTGGCCGCACTGGCCGACGATCACGGTGGTGTGACCGTTATGCACCCATGAGCCGCAATAGGGATCCCAGACCGCCTGCGGGTCGAAATGGGTGTGGTGATCGATAAAGCCGGGTGCGACCACCCGCCCTTCGGCGTTGATCGTGCGCTTGGCGGCGGCACCGGGGAATCTGCCGACCCCGACAATCTTGGCGTCCTGGATTGCGACATCGGCACGAAACGCCGGCTCGCCCGAGCCGTCAACGACGCGCCCGTTTTTTATGAGCAGATCATACGCCATCTTTTATCTCCTCGTTGCCCCGCGCCGGAACGGCCATGGTTGTCGCGGGCTGCCGGTTTCCGCCGGGGACTGGTGAACCGCGTTCAGCCCTGGTCCTGCGCTGTCGATGCTACGCCGGAGCAGCCCCGTGCAGCAACAATTTCTCGGAATTCGATCATTGGACGCAATATTCATGCAGTAATTTCATCAATCGCATGCAGTCTGTTCATTGGCGGGCTTTCCTCTAAGCTCTCTGAAAGGGGGCCCGCCGCGGCTGTGCGGCGATGCACATTCGGCGGAGCCGATCGCCCCGCTACCGGGTCAAGAGCTATCGAGCGGCGAAAAATCGTGCTAGCGCTGTTGCGGTCGGCGCCGCCGTGGCGCCGGTTGCCCATCGCCGGCGGCATGCCTTCGGCGTGCGAGTGCGGCGCAGCCGAGGTAAGCTCCGATGTCCGATCCCTTTTCGTTTACCGACACCAAAATCGGCGACGGGACCGTCGCCGCCGCCGGCATGACCGTGTCGGTTCATTATACTGGCTGGCTCTATCAGGACGGCGCCAAGGGCAGAAAGTTCGACAGCTCGCACGATCGCGGCCGGCCGTTCGAGTTCATCCTCGGCCGGGGCGAGGTCATCGCCGGCTGGGACCAAGGGGTTGCCGGCATGAAGGTCGGCGGCGAGCGCACCTTGCTGATCCCGCCCGAGCTTGGCTATGGCGCGCGTGGCGCCGGCGGGGTGATCCCGCCCAACGCCACCCTGCTGTTCGAAGTCAGCCTGTTGCAGGTGCGTTGAGGCAATTGCTGCGCCGCCCGCCGCGTTCCCCACAGACACAGAGGTGCGGCGGGCGGCAAATCAAATCGCCGATCGGCGGCTGAGGCCGCGGCTTAAGCGACCGACAGTTCGGCTTGCAATACCTTGCCTCGTGTCTCCGGGCCGAGCAGTACCGCAAATGCGACGCTGAGCGCGGCGAGGATTGTGCCGATCATCATCGGGATCGCAAAACCGGTGTGCCAGGTGGTCGCGAAATAGGCGATGATCGGCGCGGTCAGCCCGCCGAAAATCGCACCCTGATGATAGACAAAGCCGCTGGCGGTGGCCCGCACCTCGGTCGGAAAGCGCTCGGCGAGATAGGCCGGATAGAGCGTATGCATGCCGCCGCCGCCAAACGCGCCCTGGATCGTGAAAAACACGACGATCATCGTGTAATCTTGCGTCATCAGATAAAGCGGCGTGATCGGGATGGTCAGCAGCGCCGGAATGATGATCGCCCAACGCCGGCCGATACGGTCGGACACCGTGCCCCAGAACGAGCCCGACAAGAAGAAGACGACGCTTTGCAGCATGACCGGCAGCGCCACCAATCCGGGGCTCAAATGCAGGTCTTTTTGCAGATAGGTCGGGAACATGCCGCCGACCGAATAGCCGACGATAAAGGCGCTGGCCATCCACCAACATGCGGTCATCGTGTTGAACAGCAGCCCGCGCTTAAAGACCTTCAACAGCGGGACCCGCACCTCGCGCTGCTCGATCCGCTGCAACCGCCGGTTCTCGAGCCACACCGGCGGCTCCTGGACAAATTTGCGCACATAGACGATCGACAGCGCCGGCAGCACGCCGAGCATCAGCAATCCGCGCCAGCCGATCGAATTGTAGAGAAGGCCATAGGCGGCGCTTGACAGCAAAGCGCCGAGCCCCCACGAGGCCTGCAGCACGCCGGCCATGAACCCGCGCGAGCGCACCGGCCATTGCTCCATCGCCAGCGCCGCACCGCATGGCCACTCGGCACCCATGCCGATGCCGAGCAGGGCGCGGAACAGAAACAAAAACCAGAATGCCGGTGAGAAGGCGGCGATAAAATTGCACGCCGAATACCAGGCGATCGAGATCATCAGCGGCTTTTTGCGTCCGATCCGGTCGTCCAGCCAGCCCGAGGCGGTGGCGCCGATCAAGCGCATCCACAAAGTGAGCGTGAAGACCGCGGTTACCGCCGTCAGCGGAACGTGAAATTCCTGCGAGATCGGCAGCATAATCAGCAGAAAGATCGTGAAATCAAAAGCGTCCAAGGTCCAGCCAAGCCACGCCGCCGACCAGGCCAGCCATTGTTGTTTGGTCGGCTCTTTCCACCATGGGATGGGCTTGCTGAGATCGACGGCGATTGACATAAACTCCTCCCTTTTGTTTGACAGTTTTGAAGTGGGTTTTGACTAAAAGCCGCCTTATGGACCGCCGATCGACCGCTTCGTCGATCTTACAAACTAAAAGCCTCTTTCCGTGTCGCGGCGGAAAGAGGCTTTGCCGGGCTGAAGTAAACCCTCGGATCAGGCCACGACCAAATCGGGCACCATTTCGGTCCCGCGCGTCTCGGGACCAACCAACACCGACAAAATAAAATTGGCCAGCCCGAACAATGTCCCGATCGCCATCGGGATGGCAAAGCCGAGATGCCAATTGATCGCAAAAAAGGTCAGGATCGGCGGCACCATTGCGCCCGGGATCGCGCCGACGTGATAGCAAAAGCCGGTCGCGGTCCCGCGGATTTCGGTCGGGAAGCGCTCGGTCAGGTAACTCGGGACCTGGCCATACATGCCGCCGCCGGCAAACAATCCTTGCGCGACAAAGGCGATCACCACCCAGGTGAAGTTGCCGGAGAACAGGTAGATCGGGACCAGTGGAATGGCGCACAGGGCCGGAATGATCATCGCCGGACGGCGCCCGATCTTGTCCGACACCCATCCCCATCCCGAACTGGCCAAAAACACCAGGATGTTCGCAAACGCGATCGGGGTCGCGATCAGCGCCGGGCTCAGCCCCAGATCCTTTTGCAGATGGGTCGCGAACAGCGCGTTGATCGAGTAATAGGTGATAAACCCGGCCGCCTGAAACCAGCAAGTGGTGATTGTGTTGAGCAGCACGCCGCGCTTGAAGATTTTCAT
>JAJPIH010000295.1 GCA_021324875.1 Alphaproteobacteria bacterium | reverse complement strand
CTCGGCGAAGAACACCGAGATGCAATGACCAAAGATGATCGGATCGGAGATCTTCATCATGGTCGTCTTGACGTGCAGCGAGAACAGGATGTCGTCCTTTTTTGCGGCGTCGATCTGGGCGGCGAAAAAGGCGCGCAACGCGTTGCGGTTCATCACCGCCGCGTCGATGACCTCGCCGCTCTGAAGCGGCGTCTTCGCCTTCAGCACCGTGACCGCGCCATCGCCGCCGACCAGTTCGATCCGGGCATTGGTGGGCGCCGCCATCGTCGTTGCGACCTCCGAACCATAGAAATCGCCGCCCGCCATATGCGCCACGCGCGTCTTTGAATCCCGGCTCCAGGCGCCCATCCGGTGCGGGTGGCTGCGCGCATACTGCTTCACGGCGGCGGCGGCACGACGGTCGGAATTGCCCTCGCGCAGCACCGGGTTGACGGCGCTGCCGAGCACCCTGCCATAGCGGGCGCGGATTTCCTTGTCGGCCGGTGTCGCATCGCTGTCCGGATAGTCGGGCACGTCGTAGCCCTTGCTTTGCAGCTCCTTGATCGCCGCCTTCAGCTGCGGGATCGAGGCGGAGATGTTGGGCAGCTTGATGATGTTGGCCTCGGGGCGCATCGCCAGTTGGCCCAGTTCGGCGAGTTCGTCGTTGATCCTTTGCGCCGGCGTCAGTTTGTCGGGGAAGTTGGCGATGATGCGCCCGGCCAGCGAAATGTCCTTCAGCTTCACCTTGACGCCGGCCGTGCCGACGAAGGCTTCGACAATCGGCAGAAGCGAAAACGTCGCAAGCGCAGGCGCTTCGTCAACCTTTGTCCACACGATTTCGAGATCTGACATGTATGCACCTCCGCGCGGCGCTTCGGTTTTGGCTGAGTTGGTCTAAGGGCGAGCTCGTCTTGTTCGGGTCGGTGTCGAGGCGGGGCAGGATCAGCTTGTTCGCGATAGAGCCCCGCATGATCCGCGCCACCTCGTCGCCGTCGCGTCCGCCAGGCGGCACGCCAGCTTGATTTTTGCCATGCCTTCCATCCTCGCTTCGGCCGGGGCGGGCGGTTCGCTGTCGCCGGGTGCGAGGATAGAGAGGCCGATCCCGTGCGACAAGCCGGCAACGACGCCGCTCAACCCGGCGGCGATCGACGGACCGGCGAGGCGCACAAAAATTCTCGAGGCGAGGCGATCGGTGGAAAGTTGTGCACAGGAATGCCGCCCGGTCGCGACGCCGCTCAAAATAACTCATTGTAACCGGCCAGTTACCTATTATTTACATTTTCGTGGCCAGATAAACGGCTCGGCCAGGATTAGCGCGCAAAAACAGCAGCTTAGAATTTGCCTATTTTATAGGCAATCACCTTATCGATATTGAAATGATTAGCAGGTTTCGCTTTGCCGGAACTTTTTCCACCGCCTTATCCACAGACAACGGGGATATCGCCGGGCGATCAAAGTTTTACCAAAGATTTATCGTTCGTTCAGAACCTTGCGTATTCAGCGTAAAGCGGCGAGCAGCGCTGCAACGCCCGGCACGACGCGCAGCATGTGATGGGTCCGGGCCGGGGCAAAACCGCGCGCGACAATATGGTCGAGCAAAGCCCGCAACGGCGCCCAATAGCCTGCGACATCGATCAGGAAGAGCGGCTTGTCGAGCAGTCCGAGCTGCTTCCAGCTCAGGATTTCGAAGGTTTCGTCAAGTGTGCCGATCCCGCCGGGCAAGACCGCAAACGCATCGGCCCGCTCGGCCATCACCGCCTTGCGCCGGTGCATCGTGTCGACGATGACAAGCTCGCTCAGACCCTGATGGGCGAGTTCGGCATCACGCAGGCGGTGCGGAATAATCCCGGTGACCCGGCCCCCGGCGGCAAGCGCCGCATCGGCAACCAGACCCATCAATCCGACCCGGCCGCCGCCAAAGACGACCTCGATGCCCTCCTCGGCGAGACGCCGACCGAGTTCCCGCGCCGCCGCCCGGTAAACCGGATCGACCCCACCCGACGAACCGCAATAAACGCATAGAGCGCGAATTTGGGCCATGGCGGCTATTTGTCCGAACCGTTCCGGTGATCGTTCAGGCGTAGAGCTCGGGAGCCAGCACCGGCGGCACCCGCCGGCGCTTGTGCAAATAAGATTGCCAAAACAGACAGGCCGCCACGGTTCGCCATGGCCGCCACGCCTCGGCCAAGCCCCGCAATTCCGCTTCGGCCGGCCGTGCCGCCAGCTGCAACCGCTCGGCCACCGCGACCTGCAGGCCGAGATCGGCGGCGGGCCAGATGTCGTCGCGGCCCAAGGCAAAGATCAAATAGACCTCGGCGCTCCAGCGGCCGATGCCTTTGAGCGAGCGCAGGCGGGCTTCGGCCGCGGCATCGTCGGCCGCGGCGAGCGAGGCGAAATCGAACCGGCCGTCGACCACTTTTTGGGCGAGGTCGCGGGCATAGCCCATTTTCTGCCGGCTGAACCCGCAGCGCCGCAAGGTCGCCTCGTCAAGAGCGAGAAACCGTTGCGGGGTCAGCGGTTGGCAGGTATCGCTCAATCGCCGATGCATCGCCGCCGCGGCGTCGATCGACACCTGCTGTTCGAGGATGATGTGCAACAGCGTCGCAAATCCATTGCGCCGCCGGCGGAAGCGCGGCGGCCCGGCCTCGCCGAGGATCGTCCGAAACACCGGCTCGCCGACCAGGGCCGCAATTCCTTCGTCGAGCCGCTGCGGTGCATAGAGAACGGGCGGGGCGCAAGCGGTGCTGTCGGTCGCCATCTTTTGTCGGCCCGGTTTCGCGGCGCCGCTTTTTAGCGCCGAATGCGCGCCCGAGGAAAGCCGCGTCTGGCGAAAAAGGCGTGCCCCGCCGCGGCGAGCGCCGAGCGGCGGCCGGCCGACAGGAGCATCGCCCGCGCCACCCGGACCCGCCGTTTCGCGGGCGGCGGCGCGATCAGAGCGCGGCGGCGACGCGGCCGGCGCCGGCGATTACCGCATCCCAATCGTCGATGTCGCGGTTGTGCGGATGCACCATGACATGCTGCACCCCGACCTCGCCATAGGCGGCCAGGCGCTCGCGCAACGCTCCCTCGTCCCGGCCGTCCCAATGATAGCGGATCGAGATCGTGAATTCGGGTTCGGGGCGGTCGCGGCGCAAGCGGTCGATGACCGGCGCTGCCTCTGCCGGCGTCAGCTGGCTGCCATGCCAGCCGTCGCCGACCCGCACGGTCCGCCGGAAGGCCGGCTCGGAGCGGGCGCCGAACCAGATCGGGATGGGCTTGACCGGGAACGGGCGCATCGTCATCGCGTCGAGTTCGGCGGCGATATACCGGCCGTGAAACGTCACCGGGTCCTGGGTCCACACCGCCCGCATCAGCGCGATTGTTTCATCGAGGCGGCGGCCGCGCTCGTGGAAGGGCACGCCGAGCGCGGCGAATTCGGCCTCCAGCCAGCCGACCCCGACCCCCAGGATCAGCCGGCCCTCCGACAGATTCTGCAAGCTCGCCAATTCCTTGGCGAGCGGCAGCGGGTGCCGCATCGGCAGCACCAGGACGCTGGTGCCGAGCCTGACGCGCTTGGTCACCGCCGCCGCCCAGGTCAGGCTGAGGACCGGATCGTAGAACAGCGGCGAGCGCGGAAAGCTCGCCCGCGGCACGATGATATGTTCGCTGACCCAGACGTCGCTGAGCCCGAGTTCTTCGGCTTGCAGCGCCGCGCGCCGGATGCGCTCGGGTGTCGCCTGCTCGCCGGCATGCGGCAAATGGATGCCGATTTGCATCGCTCTCTTCCTGTCGACGAAAACGCCAGCCCGCAAGCGGGCCCGTCTTTTTGACGCCCTTCGCCGACGGCGGCAAGCGCGGCGGGCGCATTCAGTCGGCAGAAAGCGCGGCTTTTTTCCGCCACGGCTGTTCGGTTGTCGGCGGGCCGAGATGGTAGCCCTGCAAATATCCGACCCCTTCGGCGCGCAACAACGCCGCTTCGGCGGCGGTCTCGACGCATTCGGCGACCGTGCCAAGACCAAAGCCGCGGGTCAGCCCCAAGAGGTGGCGCAGGATGATCCGGTTCTCCTTCTGATCGAGGAGGCTGCGGACAAACGCCCCGTCGATCTTGACGATATCGACGTTCAAGGCCTGCAGATGACGCAGCGAGGTGTACCCGGCGCCGAAATCGTCGAGCGCCACGCGACATCCCGCACCGCGCAGCGCGTCGACAAAGCGTGCCAGCTCGACGAGATTATCGCGCGCGGCGGTCTCGGTGATCTCGACAACCAGGCGGGCGGCATGCTCGGGGCGCTCCCTTAACCGCCCGATCAGCGCGCGCAGCCATTGCCGATCGCAGGCGGTCCGGGCCGAGACGTTAAAGCCGAGCCTGACGGAGGGATGATCGGCGAGTGCGGTAAAGGCAAGGCCGAGCACATGGCGGTCGATCAAACCGATCAGCCCGGTCTGTTCGGCGACGGCGATAAAATCGCCGCACGGCACCAGCCGGTCGGCCGGGTCGCGCATGCGCAACAGACATTCGAAATATTCCGTCTCGCTGGTCAGCGCCGAAACGACCGGTTGGAATGCCAGCAGAAAACGGTCCTGGCCGAGCGCTGCGCGCAGCGCCTCTTCGACCGCGAACAGACAATCTGGCCGGCGCGCGGCCGCGATCAGCAGCCGCTCCATGCTCAGCCGCGAGCGCTGCATGTCGGGAGGATCCCGATGCACGACCAAAACCGGGGTTTGCTGCAGTGAGAAAAACGACCTGGCAAGGCGCAGCCTCGATTGCTCGACCCGAGCCGGATTTCGGCGCGCGGCCACCGGGCTCGTTCGGCGCAGGTTAGGCGGCATTTGTCTACGAAGGTTTAACCGGGGCGGCACCGACATCGTCGTCGTTTCGGTTGCGGCCGGCGTTCAGCGCGGTCCGGAGGCAAGCGCGGTTGACAGCGCGCGGCCGGTAAAACGATGCTGCTGTTAATGGTTGGCCAGGAGGAAGAATGGGCTTCGATCTGATCGTCAAGAACGGCTTTATCGTCGACGGCTCGGGCATGCCGCGCTATCGCGGCGATGTCGGCGTGCGCGACGGGCGCATCGTCGAAATCGGCCGGATTCGCGCTCCGGCCGCGCGGGTCATCGATGCCGACGGGCTGATCGTGGCGCCGGGGTTTATCGACGGCCACACCCATATGGACGCGCAGGTCGCCTGGGACCGGCTCGGCAGCTGCTCGTGCTGGCACGGGGTGACGAGCGTGGTGATGGGCAATTGCGGCTTTGCGCTGGCGCCGTGCAAGCCTGCCGATCGCGAATGGTATGCGAGCTGCCTGACCGCAGTCGAAGACATTCCGACCGAAGCCATGTTGGCCGGCATCGACTGGAGCTGGGAAACCTTTCCCGAATATCTGGCGACGGTCGAAAGACTGCCCAAGGGCATCAATTACGGCATGTATATCGGCCATTCGGCGTTGCGCATGTATGTGATGGGCCGGCGCGGGCTCGAGGAACGAGCACGCGAAGACGATCTGCGCCAGATGGAACAGGCGGTCGGCGAGGCGCTGCGCGCCGGCGCGCTGGGCCTGTCGACCTCGCGCGCCACGACCCATGTCACCCCCGACGACACGCCGGTCGCCAGCCGCATTGCCGACTGGAACGAGATTGCCCGCCTGGTCGGCGCGATGGCCGAACTCGATGCCGGCATCTTCCAGGTCGGTCCCGACATTTCCGGCGGTGCGGAGCAGCGCGCCTGCCTCGAAGAGCTGCGGCGGATTGCGCTCGCCAGCGGTCGGCCGGTGATGTTCGGCATGCTCGCCACGCGCCAGGGCCGCGACCCCAACCCATGGGATTTCCAGACCCGGTTCATGGACGAAACGGCCGCCGCCGGAGGCCGTATGTATGGCCAGGCGACGACCCGTTCGATCAATGCGGTCTTCTCGCTGCGCTCCTACCTGCCGTTCGACGTCTTGCCGGCATGGAAGGAACTCCGTTCACTGCCTCTCGCCGAGCAGAAGCGGCGGCTCGCCGACCCGGCGATCCGCGCCCGCCTGGTCGCCGCCGAGGCCGAGATGAAGCCGCGCGACAACGTCTTGCAAGGCGGCGGCGCGGCGACGACCGATCCGCGCAAACCCGATTACGACAATCTGTTCCCGATGATGAGCTTCGATTGGGACGACCCCTCGGTCGCCGAACTGGCGCGCCGCGGCAACCGCCATCCGGTCGAAGTGATGATTGACCTGATGCTTGAAAACGACAACCGCGTGTTCGTGCAGCCGATCGTCAACGAGCGCCCGGAGGATGTCTTGAACCTGCTCCGGCACCCGCGGACATTGGCGACGTTTTCCGATTCGGGCGCACATGTCTGCCAGGAGATGGGTTCTTCATTGCAAACCCATCTGTTGCATTACTGGGTACGGCAGAAGCAGCAATTCACCCTCGAAGAGGCGGTGCGCATGCTGAGTTTCGACAACGCCTCGGCCTGGGAATTGCCGGATCGCGGGCTGTTGCGCCCCGGCTACGCCGCCGATCTCGTCGTGTTCGACGAATCCCGGATCAAGCCGCTGTTGCCGACCGTCGAACAGGACCTGCCGGGCGGTGCGCGCCGGCTCGTGCAGAAGGCCGAAGGCATTGCCGCAACCATCGTCAACGGCAAGGTTACCGTCGAGGATGGCAAGGCCACCGGGGAGGCGGCCGGGGTCGTGTTGAAGGGCCGGCTGGCGGCCTGAGGGCGGCCCGCGGCGAGCGGTCGGGCCGCCCCGCCCGCTCGTAGCGGCGGGGTGCCGCATCGGGTCAATGCGACATTAGCACCGGGATTGTCATGCTGCCCAGGATCGCGCGGGTCGCGCCGCCGAGCAGCATTTCGCGCGCCCGGGAGTGGCCATAGGCGCCCATCACCAACAGGTCGATGCCGAGATCGGCGGCGCGCGACAACAAGACATCGCCGATCGGCACCCCAGCCGAGACGGTGCGCTCGATCTGCGCCTTGACGCCGTGATGGGCCAGATGCGCGCCGATGTCGGCAGCATGCGCGCCCTCATCGCCGTCGCGGGCGGGCGGCGGGTCGATCGCGAGAACACTCACGGTTGCGGCCGTTTCGATCAGCGGCAGCGCATCGGCGACGGCGCGCGCCGCCTCGCGGCTGGCATTCCACGCGATCAGAACCGAGCGCCCGACCTCCTCGAATTGGCCGGCATAAGGCACGACCAAGACCGGCCGGCCGGAAGCGAGGGCCACCCGCTCGGGCCGCGGCCGCATCAACGCCGCCTCCTCGCTGTCGGGGTTGGTCTGACCGAGGATCACCAGATCGGCGCAGCGCGCATGGGCCATCGGGTCGGCGGCCTCGCCCTCCGCCAAGGCTCGCCATTCGGCGCTGATCCCCTTCTGCAGCGCCGCCTGCTCGAAGATGTGCCGCATATTTTCGGCCTGGGCAAAGGCGCGCTCGCACCATTCGCGATAGATCGGCTCAAGCACCGCGAGATCGGCATAGCCGGCGCGGCGCGGCAGGTCGGGATTGGGAATGGGGTATAGACCAGCCAGATGGGCGCCAAATCGCTTGGCCAACGCCGCCGCCACATGGATGCGGCCGGCGGTGTCGGCGGCGGCGTCGAGGACCACCAGCATATCCTTGTACGACATCGGCCAACTTCCTCCTTGCCGCGGATCACAGGATAGCCCTGGCAGGGTCCTGCGAGCAACGCGCGCATCGCCGGAACGGCTTGCCTTTGGCGGCGAAATCGGCGAAGGAACGGGAATGTCGAGGATCGCTATTCGACTTCAGCGCGCGGCTCGAATTGCGCCGCTGCTGCTGCTTTGCGCGGCGGCGCCAAGCGGCTGCATCGACAACGACCCGATGCGCGTGCAGAGCTTTACGCCGGGACCGGCCGGCAACTTTACCTATAGCGTGCGGACCAACACCGTGTTGAGCGCCAATGACGACGGCGGCGCCGAGCAGATCCGCCGCCAATGGCTGGCCCAAACCCTGGTCGCACACGGAATGTGTAGCGGCGGTTATGTGGTTTATCAGCGCCAGCTGGTCGTCCCGCCGCAAAAGAGCGCACTGGCGGCGCTGCCGTTCACACCGGCGAACCCGTACAGCGCCGTTGATTTCGGCAACACCGGCTATGTCGTTTACAGCGGCGCTTGCCTGTGATCGGCGGCGTCAGGCGGTGCGCGCCCAGGACGCGCAAAGCGGTCCGCCGCGCCCGCAGACCGGATCAACCGTTGGTCTCGCGACGCGCTTGATGTTGTCGAGCACCCGCTCGCGGTCGCCGCGCCCCGGCACCCGCAGGTCGGGGCCGCGCCCGCCGGGATAAGCGCCGACAATCAACAGATCAGGGCTGGCCGCTTCGCCCTTATGGGCGACACCGGCCGTGATCACGACGGCATCGCCGGCGCGCAACTCGACAACCGCGCCGGCATCACCGCCGAGCCTGACCCGCGCCGAGCCGCGCACCACCCCCAGCGCCTCATGCGCGGTGCTGTGATAATGGTGATAGGGATAGATCCCGCCGCGCCAGCCGCCGCTCCAGCCATTGGCCGCGAACCGGCGTTCGCAGACCGCGGCCGCGTCGGGGCCGGTGTCGAGAACGGCGCGATAAACAATCAGCGGCAGCTGGGAATTGGGCACGGTGCCGTCATCGGCAAACCGATGCTCCTCAATTCGCGGAGCGGTGGATTTGTCCATGTTTCGTCTCTCCAGCGCGGGCGGCACAGGCTACGCCTTTGCCCGGCCGGCGTCCACCAGAATGCACAAAGTCTAAAAATCGAGGAATTGAGTAGTACAAGACGTTCGCGCTGCTCGATCATTGTCGCGAGATCGCCCAATCCGGTATTCGCCGCCGCTGGCCTTGGGCCAACCTTTCACCGTCAAGTTGCCCAGGACCAGCGGTGCAAGCGGGCACGCTGTCGCGTGGCAGCGTCACGCCTCGCCGGTTTGACGCCACTCGAGGCGGCGGACCGCGCTGCGCCGCGCCAGTTGACGCGCGATCTCTCCCCGGGCTGTCGCCAAGCGGGCTCGTCCGTCCGGAGCGGCCGGTTTCACCGACGCTTTTTGATGCGGCACCCTGGCGCCCGGCGCCCGCTCCGAGCCGCCGCTCTTCAGCGTTGCCACCGCGGCGCTTGACAGTTCGGTTACGGCCCTTATCCTCATAACCAGCATAACCGGTGGCCGGGCGGTTTCGCCCGGCTTTTCCGGAACCTTAAAATGCTCAATCTGAGCATAAGGAGAAAAACGTGCTCGAAACCGCCCCATCGCGCTCTTCCGCCGCCCTGCCCCTGCCCGAGATCTATGCCCGGGTCGAGCGCCATATCCCGCCGCTGGAATGGCCGGTTTTCGCCGGCGACATTGCCGAAATCCTGCGCCTGAAGCAGGAAAAGAATGCGGTGGTGCTGGCGCACAACTATCAGACGCCGGACATCTTCCACACCGTTGCCGACATTGTCGGCGACAGCCTGGCGCTGGCCCGCGAAGCCGCGCGCACCGATGCCCGGGTCATCGTTCTGGCCGGCGTCCATTTCATGGCTGAGACCGCGAAATTGTTGAACCCGGGCAAGACCGTCCTGATCCCCGATCTCGAGGCCGGATGTTCGCTCGCCGCCTCGATCACCGCCGCCGACATCCGGCTGTTGCGCGAGCGCCATCCGCGGGTGCCGATCGTCAGCTATGTCAACACCTCGGCGGCGGTCAAAGCCGAGTCGGATGTCTGCTGCACCTCTGCCAACGCCAAGAAGATTGTCGAAGCGCTGGGTGCGCCGCGGGTCATCATGCTCCCCGACGAATATCTCGCGCACAACACCGCCGCCCAGACCAAGGTCGAGATCATCGCCTGGCAGGGTCATTGCGAGGTGCATGAGCGCTTTACCGCCGACGATGTCAAAAGCCTGCGGGAAAGCCATCCGGGCGTGATCGTGCTGGCGCATCCCGAATGCCCGCCCGAGGTGGTTGCGCAATGCGACTTTACCGGCTCGACCGCGGCCATGGCCGATTATGTCGGCAAGCAAAGGCCGGCGCGCGTCGTGCTGCTGACCGAATGCTCGATGAGCGACAACGTGGCCTTGCAATATCCCGATCTCGAATTTGTGCGGCCGTGCAATCTGTGCCCACATATGAAGCGGATCACCCTGCCGAAGATCCGCCGCGCGCTCGAAACCATGACCCATGAGGTGACGGTCGACCCCGACATCGCCGAGCGCGCGCGGCGCGCGGTCGAGCGCATGCTGGCGCTCGGCTGATCGGCGCGGATCCCGCCATGGCGTTGCGTTTGCTGATCGAGCCGCTGGTGCGGGCGGCGCTGATCGAGGATTTGGGCCGCGCCGGCGACATCACCAGCGAGGCGATCGTGCCGCGCGCAGCACGGGTCGAAGCGGTCATCGCCGCCCGCCAGCCGGGGGTGCTGGCCGGGCTCGACGCGGCATTGCTGGCGTTCGAATTGACCGAGCCCGATTTGCGCATCGAGCCGCTCAGCGCCGATGGTCAACGGGTCGCACGCGGCACCGTCGTGGCGCGCATCGCCGGCCCGGCGCGCGGCGTGCTCGCCGCCGAGCGAACGGCGCTCAACCTGTTGAGCCGCGCCTCCGGGGTGGCGACGGCGACCCGGGCCCTGGTCGATGCGATTGCCGGGTCAAAAGCCCGGATCGTGTGCACGCGCAAAACCACCCCGGGTTTGCGCATCCTCGAAAAGGAGGCGGTGCGGCT
>JAJPIH010000072.1 GCA_021324875.1 Alphaproteobacteria bacterium | reverse complement strand
AGCAAGCTGCGCCGCGCGCAGAGCGAATGATAGCGCCCGACCGTGAATTCCGGCGGCAGCCCGGCGAACATGCGGCCGCCCAAGACATGCACGGTCGACGGCTTGCCGTGCATCGGCACCGGCAGAATGTCGAGCGCGCCGCCGAAATATTCGACAATGCCCTGCAGCCCGAGGCACACCCCGAAGATCGGGATCGCGCGCGCCAAAGCGAGGTCAAGCGTCTCGCGCATCGCAAAATCCTCGGGCCGCCCCGGACCCGGCGACAACACCACGAGGTCGGGGGGCGCGGCGCGGCGCAGCTCGGTGCGCGCCAGATCGGGGCGCATCGTCGCGACCTCGGCCCCGGCGGCGCGCAGGTAGTTGGCAAGCGTGTGCACGAACGAATCCCCGTGGTCGATCAGCAGCACCCGCCGCTCGGCGGTGGCGGCGCGGAGGGGCGCCATCGCCTCGGCGCGAGGGGCCGGGTGGCCGCGGATCGCGGCGAACAGCGCCGAGGCCTTCAACCGGCATTCGGCCTCCTCGGCCTCCGGATCGCTGTCATAGAGCAGGGTGGCCCCGGCGCGCACCTCGCCCACCCCGTCCTGCATGCGGATCGTGCGCAGGGTCAGCCCGGTGTTCATATTGCCGTCAAACGTCACCCGCCCAATCGCCCCGCCATACCAGCGCCGCGACGAGCGCTCGTGCTGTTCGATAAAGCGGATCGCCCACAATTTCGGTGCGCCGGTCACGGTCACCGCCCAGGCATGGCTCAAAAACCCGTCAAGCGCGTCAAATTCGCTGCGCAACTCGCCCTCGACATGGTCGACGGTATGGATCAGCCGCGAATAAAGCTCGATCTGGCGGCGGCCGATCACCCTGACGCTGCCCGGCACGGCGACCCGCGACTTGTCATTGCGGTCGACGTCGGTGCACATCGTCAGCTCGCTCTCGTCCTTGGTCGAGTTCAGCAATTCGCGGATGCGTTTGGCGTCCTCGACCGGGTCGCGGCCGCGCGCGATCGTGCCGCTGATCGGGCAGGTCTCGATCCGCCGTCCCTCGACGCGCACAAACATCTCGGGCGAGGCCGAAACCAGAAACTCGCCCTGACCGAGATTGATCAGCGCGCCGTAAGGGGCCGGGTTGGATTGCCGCAGCCGCTGGAAGACCATGCTCGGCGGGTCCGGGCAGCGATCGGCAAAGAGCTGCCCCGGCACCACCTCGAACAGGTCGCCGCGGATGAAGGCTTCCTTGGCGAGCCGCACCAAAGCGGCATATTCGCCCGGGGCATGATCGCTCTCCGGCGGCGCCGCCGCGGGCGCCCGCTCGGCGTGATAGGGGGCGGGCGCGGTCGCGCGCGAGAGCCCCGCGGTCGACGCCTCGCCGACCGCAAACTCGTAGCGGTGGGTGGCCGCGACCTGGCGCATATGGTCGACGATCAGGATCTCGTCGGGGAGATAGGGCACCAGGTCGCGCTGGTCGGCCGGGCGCGGCAGATGCAGCGCCATCGGCTCGAACTGAAATACGAGATCGTAGCCGAAAGCGCCGTACAGCCCGAGATGCTGGTCCTCGTCGCTGCGGAAGACATCGATCAGCCGGCGCAGCAGAGAAAACACGCTCGGCTGGCGGCTGCGTTGCTCTTCGGGAAAGCGCTCGGCGCGGTCGGCGATTTCGCCGTCGAGGCAATCGTCGAACCGGTCGAGCCGACGCAGCGGCAGCGCCGCCAAGGCGGCGGCCAGCGCCGGCAGCAGCACCCGGCCGCGTCGGTTCAGCGCCTCGATCGTGAAGGCCCGGCCGCGCGCCGTAACGACCAGCGGCGGATCGACAAAACCCATATCCCAGCGGGTGTAGCGTCCGGGAAACTCGAAGCTCGACGAGAACAGCACCCCGCGCCGCGCATCGAGCGCCCGCGCCAGGGCATTGTCGGCGGGTTCATAGGCGTGCTCGCGAATTTCGCGGGTGACCGCGACACCCCCTTTGGTCGTATAGCGCAGGAGTGGCATGCGTAACCCCCTTGAGGCGGTAGGGCCGCTTGCCGAAGCTCCGGGAGGGTTCGCTGATGCTGAAAATGCGAAGGCCGCCCGGAATTCCGAAGGCGGCCTCGATCAAAAATCACCACGTGGCCGCCCGCGCTAGACGGGCCACCACCATGCCGATGCTGCGGATCGCAAACAATCCATCAGCGCACAATAGCCGTCGCCGTCGCCTCCGACAACGACATTTGTCGCAGCCCGCCGAAAAACCCTCGCCGCGCGGTGGGGCTTTGGGCCGGCCTGATCGTCACAAACCGGCGCACTCCCCGACCTTGTTGCCGGCCACAGTGTTTGGGAAAGGTGTCCCCGAGATCACATTGTTCGCAGCCGGCGTGTTGCCCACGCAGACCAGATTGCCCGAAATCGTGTTGTTGGCGACCACCGGGCTGTTCGCGGCTGGAAAATTGACAGTCGGCGTGTTCGACGATACGAGCACGTTTCCGGTTACGGAGTTCGAGGTGATCCCGACGGGTCCGACCGTCGAATAGCTGACGGTCAGGTGGCCGCCGATCCCTACAGATTCGACCAACACCAGACCGCTGGTGCCGGTGAGAACGACATTCTGCTCGACCGTGGCATTCACGAGGTCGACCCCGGCGGCGTTCGCGGCCAAGACACTGCCAACGATCGTTGGGGACGCCCCGGCCGCAATCAGCGATGCGCCTGCCGCAACCGTAACGTTGCCTTGCACGGTCACGCCGGAAGCGAATGTGCAGGTCGCGTTCGCCGGGACGCTGACATTGTTATAGGTGCCGGCGGCCAAGGTGCCGGT
>JAJPIH010000055.1 GCA_021324875.1 Alphaproteobacteria bacterium | reverse complement strand
TGCGGCGGCGATCTCGCCTGCTTCAAGCGCCAATGCCGCCGCGAGCGCGGAGGCGGTCACCGGCCCCTGGCCCTCGAGCCGCCCGCGCAGGATTTCGATCAGCGCCGCTTCGCGCGACCACTCTTGTTGATAGGCCGGGGGCGTCGAAATCGGCGGGTCGAGGCGCGCACGCGGCCACAGCGCCAGAAACACCGGCAGTCTTTCGGCGACAACCCACAGGCGCCCGTCGAGGCAGGTCACGCGGCGTTCGCCGGCGAGCTCGTCGAGCCACCGAGGCCAGTGGGGCGCGGCCGCTGCTTCGGTCACGGTCAAGAAACCCAGCCAGTCGAGGGCGTCATGCAATTCGTCGGCGTTGGCGGCCGCGGGCCACGCTTCCTCGCCCACCCGCTCGATCGCCTGGGCGTCGAGGCGGCCGAGATCGTCGGCCTCTTCCGGCGCCAGCCAGCGCCTCGCCATGACCGCCTGGGTGCGGCGCTCTTCGTGCGGCGCATCGTCGAGATAGGCGTAAGGACGCGCCGCCAGCACTTCGAGCGCCAGCGGCGACGGCTCGACGAGATCGCGACCGACGACCTCTACCGCGCCCGCTTCGATCGCGGCCAATAGCCGCTCGAGCCCGGCGGCGTCCATCGCCTCGTCGAGACAATCGGCGAGGGTCTGGCGGACCAGCGGGTGATCGGGGATTTCGCGCGCGCCCGCAAGGTTTTCCGCGCAGGCAATCTGGTCGGGAAAGATCGCCGCCAACAAATCTTCGGCATCCATGCGGGCCAGCGGCGCCGGCACTTTCTTGCCGCCGCGGAAGCGCGGCAACGACAGCGCGACGCCCGCGACCCAACGCCAGCGGGTCGTGAACATTGGCGCGTCGAGCACCGCTTGCGTCAGGATCTGGCGGGCGCTCGCCGCGTTGAGGTAGCGCTGAACCTCGGCAAGATCAAAGCTGTGTGCGGTCGTCAATGACAGCACGATGTTGTCTTCGGTGGCGGCCGCCTGGATCTCGAAATTGAACTTGCGGCAAAAGCGTTTGCGCAGCGCGAGGCCCCAGGCGCGGTTGAGGCGGCTGCCATAGGGCGAATGGATGACCAGCTGCATGCCGCCGACCGCGTCGAAAAAGCGCTCGATGACGATCCGCTCGCGGGTCGGCAGCGTGCCCAGCGCCGCCTGCGCCACGGCGAGATAGTCGACGAGCTGAAGGGCGGCGGGTGGCGCCAGCCTGACCGTGTCGACCAGCCAGCCGAGCGCCGGATTGGCCGGCTCTTCGCTGTTCGGCGATCCCTCCCGGCCGGCGGGGGCAGCCCGGGCAATCGACGCCTCGATCTCCGGTTTGGGAAGGCGCGCGGCGATCTCGCCGCGTAGCCGCGACACCGCCGCCGACATTTCGTCGCTGCGCCCGGGCGCTTCGCCCAGCCAGAACGGGATGTTCGGCGGCAGGCCTTCGGCATCGGCGACGCGCACCGTGCCGCGCTCGACGCGCAGGATGCGGTAGGATTTGTTGCCGAGCTGAAAAACGTCGCCGGCCAGGCTCTCGACGGCAAAATCTTCGTTGACGGTGCCGATGACCTGGTTTTCCGGCTCCAGCAGCACCTGGTAATCGGCGTTGTCGGGGATGGTCCCGCCCGAGGTTGCCGCGGTCAGGCGCGCGCCGCGGCGCCCGCGCAGCCGGTGATTGACCGCGTCGTGATGAATAAGCGCGCCGCGCCGGCCGCGGCGGGTGGCAAATCCGGCGGCCAGCATCGCCACGACCGCGGCGAAATCGGCGCGGCTGAGATCGCGATAGGGCCAGCAGCGCCGGAACAGCGCATAGAGCGCGTCTTCGTCCCATTCCGCGGCCGCGACCTCGGCGACGATCTGCTGGGCCAGCACGTCGAGCGGCCCCGGCGGGATCACCAGACGGTCGAGTTCGCCGCGGCCGACCGCGTCGAGCAGTGCTGCGCATTCGACGAGTTCATCGCGCGAAAGCGGAAACAGCCGGCCTTTCGGGGTACCCCCGACGCTGTGTCCGGAGCGGCCGACCCGCTGCAGGAAGGTGGCGATAGCGCGCGGCGACCCAAGCTGGCAAACGAGGTCGACCTCGCCGATGTCGATGCCGAGCTCGAGCGAAGCGGTCGCCACCAAGGCTTTGAGGGCGCCGCTTTTGAGCCGCTGTTCGGCGTCGAGGCGCAGCTCCTTGGCCAGGCTGCCGTGATGCGCGGTCACCAGCTCGGCGCCGACCCGCTCGGCGACATGGCGGGTGACCCGTTCAACCATGCGCCGCGTGTTGACAAAGATCAGCGTGGTACGGTGTTCGCGGATGAGCTCGGCCAGCCGGTCGTAAATCTCGCGCCAGACATCGCCCGACATGACCGGTTCGAGCGGCGATGACGGGACCTCGAGCGCGAGGTCACGGTTACGGCCATGACCGGTGTCGATGATTGTGCAGCCATCGCCCGCCGCACCCACCAGGAAACGGGCGACGGTTTCGATCGGCGTCTGGGTTGCCGACAAGCCGATGCGGTTGAGGCGTCCACCGACGAGCGCCGCCAAGCGCTCGACCGAGACCGCCAAGTGGCTGCCCCGCTTGTTGCCGGCGACCGCATGGATCTCGTCGATGATGACCGTCCGAGCGGTTTTCAACATCGCGCGGCCGGATTGCGCGCCGAGCAGCAGATAAAGCGATTCCGGCGTCGTGACGAGAATATGCGGCGGCCGGCGGCTCATCTGTTGGCGCTCGCCGGCGGGGGTGTCGCCGGTGCGCACCGCGGTGCGGATCTCGAACTCGGCCGCGCCCTGTTCGCGCAATGCCGCGCGAATGCCGCGCAACGGCGCGTCGAGATTGCGCTGGATGTCGTTCGACAGCGCCTTCAGCGGCGAGACGTAGACGATCTGGGTTTCGTCGCCGAGCTGACCGGCCGTCCCCTGGCGGACCAGCGCGTCGATCGCGGCGAGAAACGCCGCCAGCGTCTTGCCCGAGCCGGTCGGCGCCGCAATCAGCACGTCGCGGCCGGCCTGGATGGCCGGCCAAGCGGCGTCCTGAGCCGCGGTCGGCGCCGAGAAGCTGCGCAGGAACCATGCGGCGACGGCGGGATGGAAAGAGGCGATCGCTGACACCGTCCGAGAATAAAGCAGGAACCCGCGGTCGTTGCAACGCCCCGGGTGCGCTCGCGCGCTCCCGCCAGCCGGCTAGATCTCGCCTTCCCGCTTGAGCATCCGCACGGTTTTGCGCAGCGCGGTTAAAGTGTCTTCGAGCTCGGCCTCGCCATGCGTCGCCGAGACAAGCCCGCCCGGGCTGGCGCTGAAATCGACCCCATGGGTCATCATCGCCAAGCGGAATTTGTGCACGACCGCTGACTGGCGCCCGTCGAAAAAGGCCTCCGCCGGCACTGTCCGCGGATCAAAGCGGCTCGGGGCGAGTGCCATGCGGTCGGGGTTGGTGAAGATATGGAAGTTCGAAAATGTGCCGTATGCCGCCCACGGCACCCGCTCTTCCTCGAACACCTCGTTGATGCCGCGGCGCAAGGCCTCACCGTAGCGGTTGGCGCAGGCGCAGGCCTCGGTCGTGCCGACAATCTCGAGTGCGGCGACGCCGGCGGCGGCGGAGAGCGGGTTGGCGTTGAACGTGCCCTGATGCGAGATCTTTTCGCGTTCGGCGGCCTTTGTGACCTGAAAGTCGAGAAGGTCGAGGATGTC
>JAJPIH010000300.1 GCA_021324875.1 Alphaproteobacteria bacterium | reverse complement strand
TTTGCCGGCTACAAGACCATCGCCGACCGCTACAAGGTCGAAGAGATCGAGCGCTCCGCCGACAGTGTGGTGTGGTGCTGCGACGAGGCGCCGGGATTTGCCCCCGGTCGCCCGCAAGACCGCGCCTTTGTCGGCAACATCGTCGAGGCGATCGCGGCCTACGGCGCCGGCCGCCTGGGGCCCGCCGTCATTCCGCTCGCCGCGGTCGACCGCATCATCGCAATCGGGTCGGACGGCATGATGAACGCGGTCGCGCAAGCCCGCCAGGCGCGGCTCAAGGACTATTTCCGCCCCGACCACCGGGCGATCGCGTCGATCAACTCGCCGATGCAATGCATGATGAAGGAAATCTGCGCGCAATGCCTGCAGATGCATCGCGATCCGGCGACCGGGACAGAGACGGTCGTGTTTTCCTGCTTCAACCAGGACCAAGACATGGACCGGGTCGATTTCGCCGCGTTGCACCGTCGCCTGTCGCAAAACGGGGCGCAGGAAAAACTGACCAAATTGTGGATCGACCGCTGCCTGCAGCATCTGGGCGAACGACCGGCCCTGGCCGCGGAATAGCCGCCGACCGCTATCAGAACGGGCCCGCGACCTTTTGCACAGGTGTTTTGTCTCCGGCGTCAGGTTCGCGGGCCGCAGTCGTCGAACGGAGGACATCGTGATGCGGTCATCGCGGAGCAAAACCCCGCGCGATCACGCGATCTCGGTCGGCGGCGATCGGCAATCGCGGCGGGCTAGCTGAGCGGGCGGATGTTCTGGTTCAGATGAAAGACGTTTTCCGGATCGTATTTGGCTTTTAATTCACGCAATCGCTGGTAGTTGGGACCATAGGCGGCTGCGGTGGGGTCGCCGGGCTCGTCTTCGTCAAGATAGTTGACATACCGGCCCGAGGCGACGAATGGCTGCATCGCGGCATAACTCTGCCGCGCCCAGGCGATGCAGCGCTCGCTGTCCGCGTGATCGCGCCATTGCGACAGGACCAGATAATTGTAACCCGTCGATCGCAACGCAAAGGCGGTGTCGCCGATCCCGATCCGGGTGGCCGCACCGTGAAAATGTTCGAGGATGATGTTGCTCATCGGCGATGGCGTCGCCGCATAGGCCTCGACCATCGTGTCGATCGCGCTATCGCTGAGCTCACGCAGGAAATGTGATTTCCAGTAATTGAGCGCGCCCCGCGGGTAGCCTGCGTCGAGCATCGTGTTGAGATCGCAATAGCTCAGCCGGCCGATCGTGTTCACCACCGGCTGGCCGAAGCTCTTGAGGGACTGCAACGCGGCTTCGCCGACCGCGGGCGGGCCGCAATGACCGGCGGCGATAGCCGCCAGTTTTGTCCCGGACCCGTCGGGCGCGGTCAGCAACGCCGCCACCACAGACATGTCGTCGGGCGCCGTCGCGCTCACCTCGCGAAAAAGTTGCAGGACGTCGCGGGCCGAACTGAAATCGTGACATACCAGACCACCGGCAATCGTCGGTCCCACCGGGTGCAGCCGATATTCGAACGATCCCGCGACCCCGAAATTGCCGCCACCGCCGCGAACCGCCCAGTATAGGTCGCTGTTCTCGTCCTCGCTCGCCCGCAAAACGCGGCCATCGGCGGCGACAAGCTCGACCGATGCGAGGTTGTCCAGCGCCAGCCCGTATTTGCCCATCAGCCACCCCAGCCCGCCGCCGAGGGTGAGGCCTGCGATGCCGGTCGTCGATACGACGCCGCCGGTGGTCGCCAGCCCATAAAGCTGGGTCTCGCGGTTGAATTCGCCCCAGGTCACCCCGCTCTGCGCCCGCGCGGTGCGTTGTTTGGGATCGACATGGATGCCCTTCATCAGCGAGAGGTCGATCATCAGCCCGCGATCGACGGTGGCGCGCCCGGCCACATTGTGGCCGCCGCCGCGGACGGCGATCTCCAGCTTATGCTTTCGCGCCAGTGCTATGGCATCGGCAATGTCGACCAGCCCGCGACAGCGCGCAATCACCGCCGGCCGTTTGTCGATGAGCCCATTATGAATTCGCCGGGCCTCCTCATAGCCGGCATCGCCGGGGAGCAGCAGCTGACCGGCAAAACTCTTGCCGAGCTCGGCCGTTGCGGCGGCCAATAACGGCACCTCTCCACCGCGCATATTCGCCTCCCACCGCCAGTGCCTGACGTGAGCGCGCGGATCGCTTGTTCTGCCGATGAGGCCCGCCGCCCTCGCCCGACGCTTTGATACACGAGATGGCCGGCAGAGTCTTACAAAAACCTGACGACGTCTTACAAGAACCTGACGAACAATCTGAAGTCGTGCCCGCGCCTATTGCGCCGCCCTGCGACACGCTGGATTCGCCGCGATTTGACGCCAAAAAAGATGCGCGGGACGAGCCCGCGCATCCGACACGCGCCGCCGACGCCGCCGACCGCCGGATGCTCCCGCCGCCGGCGGATCGAGCGATGTTACATCGCGGCCATCCGCGCCTGGCGGCGGCGGGCCAGCGGGGTCGCGGGCTCGGGTGCCGGCTGGGCGGGCCTGCGCTGCGAGCGCGGCAGCCACCAATCGTATTCGTCGGCGCCCATTTGGTAATACATCAAATTCTGTTTGGGATTGCGGTTGACGAGCCGGCGATTGTACAGCGGATGGGTGATCGACCGCACTTCGTGCTCGATCTTAAACAAGCACTTGCCGGTCTCGAGGCAGGCGATGTTTTCGAAGCGATATTGGTATTGGCTCGATTCTTCGGTGATCAAGCCGCGCTTTTCGAGCTCCTCATGCGGTCCCGAAAATTCCTGGATATAGATCTGGATATGGTGACCATCGAACTCCGGGATCTTCTTGTCCGTCTCGCGGAAGATCAGGCACTGGCCGTGGCCGGCGCCGACCCGCGCGCAGCGCCCGTCGCCATTTTCTTCAACCGTGGCGGGGGCGTAGAAGATCTCGCGATAGAAGCGGGCGATCCCGTCCGCGGTCCCTTCGGGCACATCGAATTCGACATAGGGCATGCCGAGACTGACCGGGCCGAACTGGTCGGGCTGCGGCTCATAGAGGCGGAAGCGATTGCCCCACGGGCAGGTCGCCTCGACATACTGGTTGGTGCGGCGGCAATCGAACTTGCTGCCCTCGAGCCGCGGCTTGACCGCGTTGAGGCGCTCGCACAGATCGTCGAGGCTCGGCACGACGAGGCCGATATGGCCGCGCAGCACGTTGGGGTCGCCCTTCGGCAGATGGAACTGGCTCTTGCCGACATTGACCCACATGTTGTTGGTGCCGGCCATCATGTAGGGATCGCGGGTCAGACCGAGACCGGCGAGGTAGAAGTCGGTGGCCGGTTCCTGATTGGGAACCTTGAGATTGACGTGTTCAAGCCCGACGATGTTGCCGATATCCTCGGCTGAGCGGTCATAGGTTGCTTGCGCCATATTCTGACCTCCAAGGATTGCCGGGGGCGGGTGCCGACCGGCGGTGTCGTGAAGCTATTCTAGCCGGCGGCGGCGTGCGTTTCATCCCTTTGCCGCGCCTTCGCCCGCTGACGCCGCCATCAAAACAACTTTTCGAAGCGCGCGTCTACTGGCACGCGATAGCCGTTGGCGAGCGCGTTGGTCTCGTTCGCCATGCCGACCACGGCCAGCAATTCGGCGAGCATTGCCGGGGTCATGCCGCGAGCCCGGGCCGCCGCCGCGTGCGAGTGGGTGCAATAGGCGCAGCCATTCGTCACGCTGACCGCGAGGTAGACAAGCTCTTTGGTCAGCGGGTGGAGCGCCCCCGGCGCCATCACTTGCTTGAGACTGGTCCAGGTCCGGCGCAGGCTCGGCGGATCGTTGGCCAGGGCCTTCCAGAAATTGTT
>JAJPIH010000252.1 GCA_021324875.1 Alphaproteobacteria bacterium | reverse complement strand
TTTCCGGCGGCGGCATCTATCCCAACGTTTCCTATCAGGCAACCAAGGGCGGGGTGGTCAACCTGACGCGGGCCTTGGCGGTGGAATGGGCGCCGGTCGGGATCCGGGTCAACGCGGTGGCGCCGACCTGGGTGCGGACCAACCTGACTGCCCCGCTTCTCGATCAGCCGGGCGTGGTTGAACGGATCGCGCAATTGACGCCGCTCGGGCGGCTCGCCACCCCCGAAGAGATCGCCCATGCGATCCTCTATCTGGCAAGCCCGGCCGCGGCCATGGTCACCGGCCATACGCTCGCGGTGGACGGCGGATTTCTCGCGCAATAAGAATGAGCCGCAGCAGGGTTTGCGGCCAGGCCGCGGCCTCATAGACCAGCGCCGCAACCGCCGCCCACAGCGATGGAGCACCGACGCCGCAGCTTCCGGCAATCCGCAAGCCGGCGGCCCGAAACAGCAAGGCCGCGCGTGGCAGATGGGTGCGGTCGCTGACCAGAACGACGCTGCCCCAGCCCCGCCGGCGGAGCAGAGCGGCCGAATAACGGGCGTTCTCGAAGGTGTCGTTCGAGCGAGGTTCGAGCAGCAAGGCCGCGGCCGGCACCCCGCAGTCCAGCGCGGCGCGGCGCATCCGCTCGGCCTCCGGCTCGGGGCCCACTCCGCCGCCGGAGAGCAGCATGACCGGTGCGACGCCGCGCCGGAAGGCGGCGGCGCCGGTTTCAACCCGCCGGCGCAATCGCCGCCCCGACTTGCAGCCCAGCACGACCAGCGCGTCGGGTCTGTGGTCTTGTCTCGGGCGCAAGCCGCCACTCCGTTTGCTGTTGTACGGTCGGCGCCACGCCGACCAAAGCACCCGCCGTGTTCGGCCGCCGGCGTGAAGCGCGCAACCTAACGCGGATTGGACGCCCGGCACCGGCGCACCCGCCGCCGACTTTCAATCACGGTCGTGGGTCGCGGTTGTGGACCGCTCGCCGCGCCAAATATACCCGGTTGGCGGAGGGGGCGCGCAACAGCCGGCAAAAGCCTGCTATCGACAAAGAGGTGCGGCGTGAGGAAACGGATCGTCGGCGTGGCCGCCGCGGTTGCCCTGGTCGTCGCTGCGGCTTTTGTGATCCCCCTTGCCATCCCAACCGAGGTCTATAAGGCGCGCCTCGTCGCTCTCGTCAAACAGGCGACGGGGCGCGAACTCTCGATCAACGGGCCTGTCAGTTTCTCGCTTTGGCCGGCGCCGACGATCGAGGCGCGTGAGGTCTCGCTGGGCAATGGCCCGCGAAACTCGACCCTGCCGATCGCGGAATTGCGAGCGCTGCAGGCGCGGCTGAGGCTGTGGCCACTGTTCAGCGGCCGGGTTGTCGTCGACCGTCTGGTGCTGATCCAGCCGCGCATCATGCTCGAGATCGACCGCTCGGGTCATCCAAACTGGGCGTTCGGACCGACCGCCGCATCGGAAAAGGCCGGTGCCGCGGCGCAAGCTGCCTTTCGTCTTTCCGGTTTCGGGATTGAGCAAATGCGCGTCGTCGACGGCACCGTCGGCTACCTCGATCAGCGCACCGGGAGCGGGACGCAGCTCGACAACATCGCGTTGACAGCCTCTCTTGGCAAGCCGGACGGTCCGCTCAACGTGGTTGGTTCGACCGGGTGGCGCGGCGAGAGAGTGGACTTCGCCCTCGAAATCTCTACGCCGCGCGCCTTCTTGGCCGGCGGCGGCAGCGCGGCGAAGCTCGACCTCACCGCACCGCCGCTGACACTGGTTTTCTCGGGGCGGTTTGCCAGCTTGCCGCAACCCGAGCTCGCCGGCGCCGTCGAAATCAAGAGCCGGTCGCTGCGCGAGCTCGCCCGATGGGCAGGAATCGCGATCACGACCCAAATCGGTGGCCTCGGCCCGTTCGCGGTCAGGAGCGCGATTTCGGTGGCCGGGACCCGCGTCAGCCTCGGCGACGCCGACCTGTCGCTCGATGCGATCAGGGCCAAGGGTTCGGTTGCGATCGACACGGCCCGCGCCCGCCCGTTTGTCACCGGCAACCTCGTCGTCAATTCCCTCGACCTCGATCCGTACCTGTCGCCGCCGCGCCCGGCGACCGGCCCACCGCCGACAGCGAAACCCGCTCCATCCCCGTCCCCGGCCGGTCATGGCAATGCGAACGATGCCGCCCTCACCTCCACGCCGCCGAGCCGCGCGGCGCCGGGTTCGCGAGCGAGCCCGTTCACACTCGCTGACCTCGACCTTGGCCTTACGATCGGCAGCATCGCCTATCGCAAGTTCAGGATTGGCGCCACGCAACTCGGGCTGACGCTCACGGACGGTCGGCTTGTCGCCGCGTTGCGGCGAATGGCGCTTTACGGTGGCAATGGCACCGGCCGGATCACGGTCGATGGCGCCGGCCCAGTACCGAGCATCGGGCTCGACCTCGCACTCAGCCAAGTGCAAATCGGTCCGCTGGCAGCGGCGGCGGTCGACAACAACCGGCTGTCCGGCACCGCCAATCTCGACATCACCCTCACCGCCCGCAACCAAACTCGGGAAAATCTGATCGCGAGCTTGAGCGGTCGCGGCGGGATCGGCGTCAGCAACGGCGAAATCACGGGGGTCGATCTATTGGCTCTCGCGGACAACGCCGCCCGGATCGAGCGCCAACTGATCGGGATGCTTGACGTAACCGGTGCCCTCAATCTCCTCGCCCAAGGCAGCATTAAAGGGGTCGACCCGTTGGCGCTGGCCGCGACCGCGGTCCGCGGCGTTGTCGGCGGGAATAATACCACCCGGTTTGCCACGCTGAGCGCCACCTGCACGGTTGCGGACGGCGTCGTGCGCAATGACGATCTGCGTCTGACCTCGGGGCTCGTCCCACTGACCGGGGCGGGCACCATCGATCTGCGCACCCATGCGGTCGACTATCGCCTCAATCTCAAACTTGCCGGCGATATCACCGTGCCGATCATTGTCGGTGGGACCTGGGACAATCCGACTTATCGCCCCGATATGGCGGCAATGCTGGCCGAGGCTCCGGCCAACGCCATCGCGATCCTCAAATCGGGTGGCGCCGCCGTGGGCCGCAATCTCAAAGGGATCGGCCAGGGCCTGCAAAATTTCGACCGCGGCGCCATCGGCACGGTAAAGGGCCTCCTCGGCAAATAGCCAACCCCAACCGAAATGCACGCTTGCGGGCGCGGCCTTGGCCAGGGCTTCGCCCGGATGCCGGCGACGGTTGCTACTCCGCAGCTTGTGCCAGCGGGCGCAACGCGCTGCGCTGCTGCAATTCGTACGCGTCGCGCCAGGCGATCTTCTCATCTGCGAGAAAATCGCCGCTGCGCACATTGGTGTAGACCTCGGGATTGTCGACACCCGGCGGGACCGTGCCGTCTTTCTTGAATGCGCGGGCGGCGCGCAACAGGCGGCGACGGGTGCGGGTGATCATCCGGTCGCTCGGCCCCAGGCGCTCAAAGGAATGGTCGGTGATCGCACCCATGCTTTCGGTGATCGCCTGATCCTGTGCCTGGATGCCGACGATGCCGGTATAGACGCCGCCATTCTTTTGCAGCTCGCGGTCGATCAGCCAGTCATTGCCCTCGTTGCCGGCAAGCCGCCAGCGGCCGTACCAGTCGGTCGTGTTGGGCACAAAATCCATCGACAATTTCGAGCCGGGCAAGACGCGGCTGTTGCTCAGCGCCGCGCGGTCGGCCGGCAGTCCCTTCCAGCTCAGGCTGACAAACATCGTATGGGTGTCGTCCATCGGCACCCAGGCGCGCGAATTGACCCGGTCAAAGGCGCCCTGCGGCGTCTGTGTCCAGAACGGGAACAGAAAATTGGCGAACCGCCAATAGGTCTTGCCCGCCTCGGCCGGACGGTAGGCCGCGTACATCGTGCCCCAATCGGTGTCGGCGACATGGTATTCGGGAGCGCGGTTGGCGACCGTCCAGCGGATCAGATTGTCGGCCGCGATGGCGGCGGCATCGACCGAGCCGGCGTGCAGAAAGCCAAAATGCGAGGTGTCGATATCGCCTTCCAGCGCCTGCAGCCAATTGCATTCGCGCTGCGCGAAAATGATCTGCACTTCGCTTTCCGGCAGCAGTGAGGCCTCGATCCCGGGCAAGGGAGGCGCCTCTTGGCGCGCGCCCATATAGACCCAGATCAAACCGTTGCGTTCGGCAACCCGATAGGCCTTGGCTTTGACCTTGTCCTTGTAGTCATGATGCGGCGGCGTGTTCGGCATGTCGACGCAGTTGCCGGCGACATCGAATTTCCAGCCGTGATAGACGCAGCGAATGCCGTCTTCTTCGTTGCGGCCCAAAAACAGCGAGGCGCAACGGTGCGGACAGCGGTGGTCCATGA
>JAJPIH010000433.1 GCA_021324875.1 Alphaproteobacteria bacterium | reverse complement strand
GCGGATCGGCGTGTTGAAAGGAGTTTACCCCGCCTGCTGGGGTATCCTGCAAATCATCACGGGGCCGCTTTCCGACCGAATTGGGCGGCGCGGTCCGGTTGCGTTGGGGCTTTGGCTACAGGCGGCGGCGTTGGCGATGACTGCGCTGATGCACTCCTTTGCTTGGTGGCTGGCGGCGAGCGTGCTGCTCGGCATCGGCACGGCGATGGTTTATCCGACGCTGATAGCGGCCGTCTCGGACGCGGCGCATCCGGCGATGCGGGCGCGCGCGCTCAGCGTCTATCGCTTTTGGCGCGATCTCGGCTATGCGCTGGGCGCGCTCGCTTCGGGGGTGATCGCCGACAACTTTGGTTTTGCTGCGGCCATCCTGGCGATTGCGCTGTTGACATTAGTCTCGGGTGCCGCGGCCGGCAGTTTGATGCAAGACCGCGAGTCGCCGGTAGAGGCTTGATCAATGACTCGCGGCGGGTCGCTGCGGTGGCGCTCGGGCTCAGGTAATTGGCGCGTTCAAACCCGGTCTGCGGCGCCGGCGAGCAATCGGCGCATGGTGCCGGCCAGGTCGACCGGTTCGGCGGCGATCCGCCGGCTTTCTTCGACCAATGCCGCGACCGCCTCGCGAATTTGCGCCTCGCCGTGGTCGGCGGTCAGAAAAAACCGCAGCCTTGCGCTGCGCTCGGGGACGGCGGGGTAGAGAATCGGTTGCACATTGAGGCCGCGTGCGAACAAGGCTTGCGCCAGCCGTGCCGCTCGGATCGAACTGCCGGTTATAACCGGCACGATCGAAGCCCCGATCGATCCCCCGACATCAAGGCCGCCATCGCGGGCCAGTCGCAGGAACAAACTGGCCCGATGGTTGAGGCGCCGCACCCGGTCGGGTTCGCGCTCCATGACCGTTATCGCGGCCAGCGCGGCCGCGGCCGCCGATGGCGCCATGCCGACGGAGAAGACAAAGCCGGGCAAAACCAGCTTCAGATGGTCGATCAATTCGGCCGAGCCGGCGATATAGCCGCCGCACGAAACAAGGCTCTTGCTGAGCGTTCCCATCCAGATGTCGACCTCGCGCGGGTCGATCGCGAAATGCTCGGCGCTGCCGCGGCCGGCCGCGCCGAGCACGCCGAGAGCATGAGCCTCGTCAACCATCAGCCAGGCGCGATGGCGTCTGGCAACCTCGATAAAGGCCGGCAGATCGGGGAGGTCGCCGTCCATGCTGTAATGGCCTTCGATCACGAGCAGCGCGTGGCCATTGCGCGGGCGGGCTTCGGCGAGCACGCGCGCGGCCGCCTCGTGATCGCGGTGGGGAAAGGGCAGGCGCCGCGCCCCCGACAATCTTGCGCCTTCGAGGATGCTGTTGTGGATCAGCGCGTCGTGCACCACGACATCGCTGCGGCCGAGCAGGCAGCCGAGCAGCGTCACGTTGGTCGCATGGCCGCCGACCAAGGCCACACAATCCTCGCTGCCGTGTAGGCGTGCCAGCGCTTGTTCCAGCTCGCGGTGAACGGGCCGCTCGCCGGAGACGGTCCGACTGGCCGATACCGAGGTTCCCCACCGGTCGATTGCCGCTTTGGCGGCCGCCGAGATCTCGGGATGGCCGTTCAATCCGAGATAGTTATAGGAAGCGAAATTGACGAAGCGCCTGCCGTCGATCGTGGTTTCGGCGCCGGCAATGCCGTCATGCATGCGAAAAAACGGATTGGCAATCCCGAGCGAGCGGGCGGCGTCGCGAATGAGGCGAATTTCTTTTGCCCCCTCGAGTTCCGCCGCCCTGAGGCGCGCCGCCGGTGGCGGCGCAGCCCTGAGGCTCTCGGCCGAGGATCGCTTTTCGCGTCGCGGGGCCGCGAGGGTTTCGAGCAAGCGCGCCTTCGCCTGCTGCGACAAGCCGAACAGATTGCGCTCGGCGGGCATCGCGTCATTCCGCCGCGGATTTTGGCGCCGCCGCGTCATCCAGCGCCATTACGCTCTCCTCCGGGGCGAGGTGCCGTTCGGCCAAGGCGGCAATCTCCGCCGCCCCGTCGCCAAGCGCCAGGGCGTTGGCCAAGCGCGTGGCGATCGAGGTGACGCTGGTACCTTCAGCCAAGGACACCAAGGGCAGGTCGACGCGCAATCGGCCTTCAAGCGCCAGGCGGAGTTCCACGGCCATCAGCGAATCCATTCCCATCTGCGAGAGCGGTTGAGCGGGATCGATCTCATCCGCCGGCTGGCGCAATATCCGTCCCGCCTCTTCGAGCACAATGTTTCGCAACAACGTCTGCGCCGCGCCCGCTTCGAGATGCCGGAGCCGGTCCAGCAGCCCGTCATCCTCGACAACACCGCCACCCTCGCGCACCTCGGAAAACAAGGGTGCGGCAAGGATCGGCAATGCCCGTGCGGTCTCGCCCCAGACCGGCGCGGCATAGGCGACGACCGGCAAGCCGCTGGCGAGCATCGCCGGCAGCGCCGCCAAGGCTTCGGCGGCCGGCACCGGGAGCGCGCCAAGCCGGCGCGCCAGCGCCTCGCGCGCCTGCGGTCGCTCGGCCAGATACCCGGCATCGGCAATCGGTCCCCACATGACCGCCAGAGCCGGGCGGCCCTCGGTGTGGCGACGACGGGCCAATGCCTCGAGCGCCGCATTGGCCGCGACATAGGCTCCCTGGCCGGGCGCGCCGAGCAGGGTGGTTGCCGAGGAAAACAGCAAAAACAATTCGATCGGGTCCTCGCGGGTCAGCTCGTCGAGCGCCAGCGCCCCGTCTATCTTCGGGCGCAGCACGGCGGCGACATCGGACGGTGCGAGATCCGCTGTCAGGCGGTCCTCGATCACCGCGGCCGCATGCACAACCCCGCGCAGCGGCGGCTGGACGGCGCGCAACTCGTCGAGCAGTTGAGCCACCGACGCGCGATCGCCGATATCGCCGCGATAGACCTGCACCGCCGCGCCCGCGGCCTCGAGTTCAGCGACCCGTTCGGCGCATCGCGGTGTCTGCGATCCGCGCCGGCTCACCAGCGCGATCGCCCCCGCCCCGTTTTCGGCCAGCCATCGTGCGGCCTCGAACCCGAAGCCGTCGATCCCGCCGGTGACCAGATAGGTGCCGTCGCGCCGCGCCGTGAAACGCGGCTGGTCACGCACCATAGCCTCGCTTTGCGCATCGGGCACCAGCACGATCTTGCCGATATGCCCGGAAGCTTGCATGAGCCGAAACGCGTCTTCGCTTTCCGAATAGCGGAACACCCGATGGGCGAGCGGGCGGATCGATCCGTCGCCAAGGAGCGTCGAAATCTCAGCCAAAAGGGCGCGCGCGACCGCCGGCCGGCGGCGCGGCAATTGGTCGATGTCGATCGCGAAATAGGTGATGTTGTGGCGCAGAGGCCTCAGATGCAGGCGGTGGTTCGAATAAAGGTCGCGTTTGCCCAGTTCGAGAAACCGGCCGAAGGGCTTGAGCACTTGCAGGCTGCGCTCCATCGCCTCGCCGCTCAATGAATTGAGAACGACGTCGACCCCCGCCCCGTCGGTGATCTGCCGCACGGCCTCGGCGAAGCCGAGATCACGCGAGGCGAGGACGTAATCCGCCCCGACCAATCGCAAAAACCGCCGCTTTGTCTCGCTGCCGGCGGTCGCGATGACGATCGCCCCGCGCCGCTTGGCGATTTGGATTGCCGCCAGCCCGACACCGCCGGCGGCGGCATGAATAAGGACATGCTCGCCGGGCTCGAGTTGCGCCAATCGATCGAGCGCGTAGATTGCCGTGACAAAGGCGACCGGCAGGGTTGCGGCCTCGGTAAAGCCGATATCGGGCGGGATCGGAGCGGCCGCGTCGGCGAGAGTTATGGCGCGCGTGCCGAGCGCCGCCGGGGCGAAGGCCATGACCCGGTCGCCGACCCTGAACCGATCGACCCCGGCGCCCAGGCGGCGGACGATCCCGGCGCATTCAAGCCCGAAAGTCGGTCCGGCAAAACCATCGGCCAAGGCCTCTTCCGGCAGCAGCCCCATGGCCCACATCACGTCGCGGAAATTCAGCCCGGCGGCGCGAACCTCGATCTCGATCTGACCGGGATCCGGCGGCGATGCAGGGCGAGCGGCCCAATGCAGCGACTCGAGCCCGCCCGTCGCCGAAGCCGCAAGCCTGAGCGCCTCGTGATCGGCCAATTGGCGCGGACCGGCCGGCAATCCGCGGCGCAGGCGCGGCACCCTACGGTCGTTTGCGGTCCAGGCAATTTCGGTTTCGGACGATCCGGCGGCGATTTCCGCCGCGATCCGGGCGGCCGCGACCGTCGCGTCCTTCTGCGCCGACAGTTGGATCATGCGCAACGGCAGCCGCGGCAATTCGTTGGCAAGCACGCGCGCCAGCCCGGTGATTGCGGCGGCGTTGATCTCGCCGCCTCGCCGGCGGGCGGCCGCCGACGCCGACGCTTCGTCAACGGACGCTTCGTCAACGGTGACGATACAGAGCGCCCCGCCATGCTCGGCGGCCTGATGGGCGATAAGGGCAATGGCTGCGAGCTGTTGCGCCGTCCCGCCGGCTTCCGCCGCATGCCCGGCCAGGAACACCGCCAGTTCCGGGCGTTTGTCGTCGCGTTCCTGGGGCCGGCAGGTTTGTGCCGCCTGCGGCTCGACGACGCTGACGCGATGGCCCGCAGCGATAAAATTGTCGGCGAGCGCACCGCGCAGCGCTGATGCCTCGGCGATAATGCGAATTCCGGTCAACTCATCGAGCCGCTGGCGGCCGCTGCCGTCGGCTGCGACCCGGGCCGGCGCGGTGGCCCAAATTGCCGCAAGCGGCCACGGCCCGGCCGTAACCGCAGCGCTGTCCACCGCGGCGAAGCCGGCGGCAGCGAGCATCGCTTGCCATTCCATGCGGCCGCGCAACGGCGAGCGGGCGGCACGCCCGTGGTCGCGTCGCCACCAGCCGCCGCGGCAACCGAAGATGACATCCCAGACCGGGTTGGGCTCCGGTTCGATCGCGATAAAACCGCCGCCGGGCTCGATCAGCGAAGGAAGCGTTGACAGGACCGCTTCGTCGAGACCGAAGCGGGCGCACCCATTGACCATCAGAACGAGGTCGAACCGGCCATCCCGCCCCGCTTCGATCGGACCACCGCCCGGCACCCAGTGACTTACCGCCGCACCCGGGAAGGCGGCGGCAATCGTCCTCAGCCGCTCGACCTGTTCGGGATCGGGGCTCGTTGCCAGATAGGCGAGGGCCGTCGACGAATTCGCCAAGCCCTGCAGAAAGCGGCGGGTCGTCGCGCTCTCGGCGCCGATCTCGAGGATTCGCAGCGGCTGTCCGGGCGGCCAGTCGGCGGCGACGGCGCGCAATAGGCTCGTCAGCAGGTCAATGCCGGCGCGGCTCGCGGGCGAGCCCTGCACCAGCTGACGCACGAGCCCCGAATGAGCCGGTTGGGGCGGCTGCGGCCCGCGCGCGAGCAGGTCGGAGAAATCGTCGAAAACCTCTCCGAGTAGGGCCAGTTCGGCGACGAGATCGGGCGCGTCCGCCAGCAAGAGCCGCCAGATTTCGGCCGGGTCGGGCAGATTGGACGGTGTCTCTATGCGCCATTGACCGTCATCCTCTGTCGCTCCGCCGATCCGCTCCAGCGACTGCAACAGACACTCGGCAAGCCCTAACGCATCGGGAGAAATGCGTCGCATCGCGGCCAGCCCATCGAGTGTAAAGGGATGGTTCGCCGCGGCCAACACACGCCAGGCGCTGTAGCTCGCTGCGCCAATCGCCGCTTCGAGCAACGCTGCCTGCTCGCGCCGCGCCGGATTGTCGGTCGGCGCCGTCGCGAGCCGGGCGAGGTTCTTCGCGATTGCCAGGGCGCGGGCTGCAGCGTCGCGCGTTTGCGGGGCGGGCACCATGGCCACGTGGAACAGGCGTTCGGTGGCCGAACGGCGGCGGCCCAATCCGACCTGGCGAAACCAACAACCGTTCAACTCGGCGACAATCGCGCCCGCCTCGTCGTAAAGCGCGATATCCGCGGTGAGGGAACGCACGCCGGCCCGTTTCAGCCACAGCCGGGCTTGTTTGCAAGCGCGCCCGAACGGCGCCGTCAGCCGTACTCTTTCAAAGCGCCACGGCAGAAAGGCGGCATCATTGGCTGCGCCGTCATGCTGCGCCAGCAGCGCGAGAAAGCCCTGAAAAGCACCGTCGAGCAAAGCCGGGTGCAACAGGTAAGAGGCGAGCTCGTCCGCGATTGCGCCGGCGTCGAGATGGACGAGCGCATGATCGCCGCCGAACAGCTCGACGCGGGCGACGGTTTTGAAGCGGGGGCCGTAGCCCAGCGCCCAGCGTCGGGCCAGGCGGTAGAGCGTGTCGCCCTCGATCAGCGCGGTCGGGCTTGCCTCCGCCGCATCGGCGCCGGCGAGACGGCTTCGGCTGTCGACGATCTGGCCGACGGCGTAGAGTTGCGGCGCCTCCTCCGCCAAGCGGGGCCGGCCGATGAGCTGCCAGTCGCCGTCCTCGGAAGTGAGCATCATGCGCAATTCGCGCATAGTGCCGCTATCGAAGGTCAGCGGGCGGCGCAGCTCAATCTCGGCCGCCTCGAGCACTGTGGCCTCGGGCGAGCGATGGCGGGCAGCAGCCAGCGCGCTCTCGACGATCGCCGCGGCCGGATAGACGACCGCGTCCTCCACCCGGTGATCGGCCAGCCAAGGCAGAACGTGTTCGTCGAGATGGTTGAGCCAATTGGGGAGAGGCCCGTGCTGCCGAAACCCGAGCAAAGGGTGGTCGAACGGAGGATCGTGATAGCCCGCCGCCTCGACGGTTTTTTCGAACCAAAAGGGCCGGCTGTCCCTTGGATAAAGCGGCACCCCGCGCGGCTGGCGCCGGCCGTCAAACAGTCGCGCGGCCGGCCAATCGTATCCGGCCACGTAACAGCGCGCGGCGATGGTCGGGAACGGGTCGACATCAGCATCCTGGCGGCTGAGGCTCGCCAAAACCCGGCCTTCCACTTCGGCGTTGCCGAGCCCGTCGATCAGGTATGAATGCAGGATCGGGTTTGGCCCGATCTCGACAAAAATGCGAAACCCTTCATCGATCAGCCGCGCTGCCGCCTCGGCGAAGCGCACCGGGCTGCGGATGTTGCGCCACCAATGCTCGGCGTCGAGGGCAGCGGTTTCGACCGCGGCGCCGGTAACGGTCGAGACGAGGCGCGCGGTGGCCGGTCGCGAGCGCAGGCCGGCAAGGCTCGAACGCAGCTCCTCGCGTATCGGGTCCATCAACCGTGAATGAAATGCAAAGTCGAGATCAAGCGGGCGGCACCACACGCCGCGCTCGCGCGCCGCCTCGGCGAGGCGGGCGATTTCCTCCACCGTGCCCGACACCGTGACCGAGCGCACGGTGTTGACGGCGGCGATTTCGGCGTTGCCGCCGATCTCGGCCAAAAGCTCGCGGGCCGGCTCGGGGCCGAGCGCCAATGCCGCCATGCGGCCAGCGCCGGCGGTGCGCTGCTGGCCGCGACTGCGCGCGAGCACCACCCGCGCCGCATCGGCGAGCGACAACGCTCCCGCCGCCCAGGCCGCGGCAATCTCCCCGACGCTGTGGCCGAAGTGACCCTCGGCGACGATGCCGAGATCCCGCAGCGCTTCGACGATGCCGACCTGGACGGCAAACAGGACCGGCTGGGCGACATCGGCGCGGGCCACCGCCGGGCCATCGACGCCGTTGGCGATGCGGTCCACGACCGACCATCCGAGTTCCGGCCGCAAGACCTCGTCGGCGCTCTCGACAGCGGCGCGAAAGACCGGGTTGGTGCGCAGCGCCAACCGCCCCATGCCCGGAAATTGCGCGCCATTGCCGGCGTAAACAAAGGCGAGCCGACCATCGACGGCAGGACCTCCGGTGATGATCCCGGGCGGGCGCGCATTGGCCAGAAAGCGGTCCAGCGCATCTGCCGCCGAGGTCTGGTCGCGGCACAGCAGCGCCATCCGCTGACGCAAATGTTCGCGACCGCGGGCGGCGGCGCGCACCCGATCCGCCAGCCCTTCATCCGACCCGCGATCGAGCAGTGAGCGCCATCGCGCGGCCAATTCACGCAGCGAATTTTGCGTCGCCGCCGAGATCAACAGCGGCGCAAACAAGGGCTGCGGCTCGTCGGCGCGCTGCTGCTCGGCCGGCGCGCCGGCAAGGATCGCGTGGGCGTTGGTGCCGCCAAAACCGAAGGCGTTGACCGCGGCCAGCGGCGGTGAGGTTGGCGCCGCGATCGGCTCGGCGTCGCGAACCAGCCGTAAATTGAGGTCGGCAAAGTCGATCTTCGGGTTGGGGGTCTCGCAATGCAGCGTCGGCGGGATCAGCCGGTTGTCTAGCGCCAGCATCGTCTTCAGCAGCCCGGCCATGCCCGAGGCCGGTTCGAGATGGCCGATATTGGTCTTGACCGAACCGATCGGCAGCGGGCGGCTCCGGCTCGACCCGAGAAGGCGACCGACGGCGGCCGCCTCGATCGGATCACCGGCCGGGGTACCGGTGCCGTGCATCTCGACAAAGGCAAGATCCTCGGCCGCGATCCCCGCCCGTTGATAAACCGAGCGCAACAATGCCGCCTGTGCGGCTTCGTTCGGCAGCGACAAGCCGATCGTTCGTCCATCCGAATTGCAGCCGCTGGCGACGATGACGGCGCGAACCGGGTCGCGATCAGCGACCGCATCCGACAGCGGTTTCAGGATCGCCACCGCCGCCCCTTCGGCCCGGACATAGCCGTCGGCGCGCGCGTCAAAGGCGAAACAACGGCCGCGGCGCGACAGCATCGAGGCGCGGCAAAAGCCGAGGAACGGGTAAGGCGACAGCAGCAGGTTGACGCCGCCGACGATGGCGCTGGCGATGCGGCCGGCGCGGATCGTTTCGCAAGCGTGGTGCAGTGCAACAAGCGAGGAGGAGCAGGCGGTGTCGACCGTCAGGCTCGGGCCGCGCAAATCGAAAATATAGGAAATGCGGTTGGATAAAATGCTGAGCGCATTGCCGGTCATAAAATGGGCGTCGGCGACCGCCGGATCGCCCAGCGTCAAATCCGAATAGTCGGTCGCCGAGGCGCCGATATAAACGCCAGTCTCGGTCCCGCGAAAACGGCTGGGCGGGATGCCCGCATCCTCGAAAGCGTGCCAGACGAGTTCCAGCAAGATCCGCTGTTGCGGATCCATCTGCATGGCTTCGCGCGGCGAAATCCCGAAAAACGAGGGCTCGAAATGATCGATCCGGTCGATCAGACCCGCCGCCCAGGTATAGCTCTTGCCGGGCTGCGTGCTGTGCGGATGATAGAAAAACCGCGCCGCCCATCGTCGGCTGTCGATCTCGTCGACCGCATCCTTGCCGGCGCGAAGCAGGTCCCAAAACGCGTCAAGCCCGTCGGCGCCGGGAAAACGGCAGGCGGCGCCAACGATGGCGATTGGTTCGTCACGCACGATTGCGGAACGACGGCTGTGAAGCGCCAATTGTTCCCCTTCCCCCTCGACTTTGGCGCCGTTGCGCCGGGTGCGGTGATCGCCACCGTCACCACCACTCAGTTGAATGTCACCAGGCTGTCGTCGTCGAATGTGGCAGCGATGTCAATCGCGCCAAGCGCCGTCGGCCGATAACGTAGGTTTGGTGGCACAGACGATCAGGTTAATGAAATGACAATCTTTGGTTAGGAGGCTAGGCGGAAGCCTGCCAAGGTGTGCCCGCCGGTCACGCTCGCGAAGTGAAGCCGGCGCGTTCAAACCGGCTATGTCCGCTCGTTGCGGTGCCACGCCGCCAGCGCGTCGTAAACCGGCCGGTCGACCTCGATCCCCTGTTGTCGCAGCCTTTCGCGGGTGCGGAAAGCCCGCTCGCCCGGGATGCGGATTTCCGCCACGCCGGGCGCGGTCGGAATGCTTTTGATGCGCGCGATCAGCGCCTTGAGGCCGCGGTCGAATTCGGCGAACGGCAGCAAGAGGTCGGGTTTGAACACAATAAACAGATAGCCGTCATCCCCTTCGGGGTCGATGCCCGACCCGGCGAGGACGCCCAGCGCCTGGACGATAAAACCGAGGCCGTAACCCTTGTAGCCGCCAAACGGCAGCAAGGCGCCGAGCCGCGCCGCGGTCGGGACGCGGGTCGGTCGCCCGTGCGAATCGACCGCGACACCCTCGGGCAACAACTGCCCGAGCCGCTCGCGCAGCGCCAATTCGGTGCCCATAAATGCCGAGGTTCCCATGTCGAGCACCACCGGCCCGTCGCTCGACGGCAGCCCGAACGCTATCGGATTGGTGCCGAGCACCGGGCGAATGCCGCCAAACGGCGCGACACTGCGCGACGAGCTGGCGGTGTGAACACCGACCAGACCAGCCTTGGCGATCATTTCACAATAATAGGCGCTGCGCCCGCTCATCCAGCTGTTGGTGACGCCAACCAGGGCAAAGCCGGGTCCGGCCGCCTTGACGATCGCCGCCTTGGCCGCATGGTACATTGCCAGCATACCGACATTGTTGCCGCCGTCGAAAAGGACCGATACCTCGGTCTCGCGAATGACCGACATCGGCCGGCGCGGCTGCCGAAAGCGGCGGTGTTCGGGGATGTTGAGGATCTTGGCGAGGCCCGAATATTCATAGCCGCACAGCGCAGCGTCGAGAACATGGTCGGCCAGGATCCGGGTTTCTTCGGCGTCGTAACCGATGCCGCCGAGCGCCCGTTCGGCGTGGGTGCGGGCCTCGTCCAGGCTCAGATGAATGCGATCGGCCAATATTGCCTCACTTGCTTGCCTCAGCCGGCGTGCTCGACATGAAAGACCGCCTTGCCCGCTATCCGCCGTTCGCGCAATTCGGCGGCGACGGCGGTCAGCTCGCGCCAATTCGCCTCGACCAGCGCGGGCTGCAACGAGCCGTCCGCGACCAGCCCGGCCAGCAGCCCGAGATCCGGGGCGAAACGTTCCTCGGCCTCGGAGGTGAAATAGGAGAAGGTTTGAATGCGCGCGTTCGGGTGCTCGGCAAAGTCGCGAAAACTGATCGCCGTCGGTTCACCCGACGAATTGCCAAAGACAACGATCGTACCCTTCGCCTCGATATGCGCGATCGCGGCGGCAAGTGACGCCCCGCCGACCGCCTCGAGGATCAGCGCGAACTGCCCCTCGGCCTGGTCGATGCCGGTTACGACCACCTCGGCGCCGCGCAAATGGCGCGCGCGTTCTGCCGAGCCGACGACCGCGGTGACCCGCGCGCCGGAGCGGGAGGCGATCTGCACAGCCATATGGCCGACCCCGCCGGCGGCGCCGGTCACCAGAACCTGCTTGCCGAGCAGCGGCGCGCCATGGCGCAAGCTGCGCAGCGCCGTCAGCCCGGCGACCGGCAGCGCCGCCGCCTGGGCAAACGCGACATTGTCGGCAAGGACCGCCATGCGATGCGCCGGCACTGCGGCGCGCTGCGCCCAGCCGGCATTGTCGGTCAGCGCGACCACCCGCGTTCCCGCCGGCGGGCCGGCGCCATTCGCGGCCGCCCGCAAGACGGTGCCGGCGATGTCTTGCCCCGGCCGCCACCCTGCGGGCCGCGTCTGCATCAGCCGCAACTCCCCGCGATTGAGGGAAAATGCGTGCACCTCGACCAGTGCCTGATTGGCCGCCGGCACCGGTTCGGGTACGTCCCGGATCTCGATCGGTGCCGGGCCGCCGGGGGTGTTGACGATGGCCAGCATTCGACGGCGACTCCCTTGCCGGGTGGCGCGGTGCAATGGGTCGCGGCAGCCGATCGCGCCGCAGCGCCCCTGGTCAGGCCGGTCGAGGCGCACCGGCCGCGGCGTTGGCGGATGCGCCTTAATTCAGACGCAAATCGGTAATGTGCCGGGGATCGGGCTTGAGTTCGCCTTTCTCCACCCGGGTTACGATCTCGGTCAGGATCTTGTTGGTCGGGGTCGCGATGCCGACTTCTTCGCCCTTTTTGACGACCAGGCCATTCAGAAACTCGATCTCGGTCCGTCGGCCTTTGACCATGTCCTGCCCCATCGACGGGCGGTGTTCGCCACCGCCGGGGCGGTTGGCTTCGGCCAGGCGGTGTTCGTCGATCTCGCGCTGCGCCTCGGGGTCGCCCTCGCCGGCGCGAGCCAGCGTCTCCGGATCCATATGGCTGACTTCGTCGAAATGGTAGCCCAGCGCCTGGCCGACGCGGATGGCCTCACTGCCAAGCCGGTTGGAGAAATGGCGGATCGCGTCGTTCTTGATCATGTCGCGGGTGATCATGCCGGTGCAGGCCGACAGCCCGTTGCCCATCACGTTGGTGACCAGCTTTGACCAGCGTTCGCCCCACAAATTCTCGGTCACCATGGCGCTATCGGCGTAGCCGACGAGCCGGCAAATCTCCTGGGCGCGCTCGGTGATGCGGCCGTGCACTTCGCCGACGCGGAAGACGGTATGCCGCGAGCCCGATTTGCCGGCAGCGCGGCGCACCTGGCCCGGCGCGTGCAGTTCGACGGTGATCGAGCTGGCGATTGAGCCCAACACTTTGCCCCAGCCGACAATGCCGGCGATCGTTTCCTCGTTCATGCAATTCTGCAACGAGACGATAAAGCCGGTGGGCGCCAAATACTGTTTGATCAGAGCCGTCGCCCAGGCCGTGTCGTAAGATTTCATGCACACAAAGGCGATGTCGATCGGCGCCTCCTTGGCCAGCTGCTGGGCTTCGGTGATGTGGAGCGCGCGCGGATGCACCGTGAACGGCTCGACATCGCGCAGATGGGTGATGCGCAGCCCGTCCTTGCGGATCGCTTCGACATTTTCCGGCCAGGCGTCAATATAGGTCACGTCTTCGCCGGCCTGGACCATATGCGCACCGGCATAGCCGCCGACGGCTCCCGCGCCGACGATCGCGATCTTGTTTTTTGCCATGGTCTCCTCCGCTCGAGGTTCGCGCCGCAGACTAGCGCCTGCCCGTTGGCGATCCTAGTACGGGCGGGGCGGTGGCGCCATCCTATGAGCGCGCCGTCGGCCCGGCGGCGGCGGCCGGTGCGCCGATCATGCGCACCAGCGTTGGCGGCAACAGCGGCCGCAGCTTGAGAACAAAGTCCCAGGCCATCAGCAGCGCACCGATGGCAAAGACGACGTCGCCCGGCAGCCGCATCCACTGCCAGAACAACGTCCGGTTATAGAACTCCTGGCTGCGGGCAAAGGCGAGACCGTGCTCGTACACGGCGGCGAGTTGCGGCCAGCCGACCGGAAAGAAATTGAACGCAATCCACATGACCAAGCCGACATTGTATAGCCAGAAGGCCGCCAACCCGAGGCGCTCAGCGAATGGATAGCGGTCGCCGGCAATGTATCGGAGACAGAAATAGACGAGCCCGATGCCCAGCAAGCCAAACGCGCCGAACAATGCGGTATGGGCATGGTTCAGGGTCAAAAACGTGCCATGCTCGTAATAATTGACAAGTGGCGCATTCAGGGTGCCGCCGCCAAAAACGCCGGCGCCGACAAAATTCCAGAACGCGGCGCCGATGACGTAGGTATAGGCCAATCCGTATTTGAATTGCTGGGTTTCCCGGATCAGCTGACGCTGGTGGATCGCTTCGATGATCAGCAACACCAGCGGCAGCACCTCGATGAACGAGAACATGGTTCCCATCGGCACCCACAACCCGGGTTCGCCCGCCCAATACAGGTGATGTCCGGTGCCGATCACCCCGCCGAGAAAGATCAAGATCGCTTCCAGATAGACCGCCCGTTCGGCCAGCCGGCGGGACACCAAGCCCACCGCCATCAAAAGATAGGCGCTGATCGCCGCGGCAAAAAATTCAAAGGACTGTTCGACCCACAGATGCACCACCCACCAGCGCCAGAAATCGGTGATTGTGAAAGACTTTTCGATGCCGGTCAGCGGGATCATGCCAAAGACGTAAAGTCCGGCGATATTGATCGTCGCGGCCCAGATCAGGTGTTCGAGCCGGATCCGCCCGGTCCAGAACTGCCGCGTCGCGCGCCACAGTGCCGCTCCGGTCGGCCACAGCGCCCGCAGCACCAGGATGCTCCAGAAAACGAGCCCGGCAAAAAACCCGATCTGCCAAGCGCGACCGAGCTGGATATAAGACAGGCCCTGATTGCCAAACCAAAACCAGTCTTTGCCGAAATAGCCCATAATCCCCAGGTAATCGCCGGCAATCGCGCCCAGAACGATCACCAGCGTCGCCCAGAACAGCAGGTCGACGAAATAGGCCTGACCGGGCTTCGCCGCCGGCGATCGCCGGCGCGATGAATAATGCCGAAGCGATCCACGACAGGCCGATCCAGACGATCGGCGATTGCAGATGCACATCGCGCAGGAAACTGAACGGCAGCAACCGACCGACCGGGATCCCGTAAAAGCTGCTCCGATCCGAGTAATAATGAGCCATTATCGCGCCGGCGAGGATTTGCACCAGCAGAAACACGGCAACGACGACAAAATATTTGCCGACGCGGCGTTGGCTCGGCGTCAATGGGCGAAAGTTCGCGAGCAGCGGATCGAGTGCTCCGCGATCGGCTTCGCTGAGAAAGCGCTGGTAGACAAAGAGTACCGCGCCCAATGCAAAAAAGAAAAAGCAGAAGCTGATCCAGGTCCAGATGAAGGTTGCGGTCGTCGGGGTGTTGCCGACCAACGGTTCATAGGGCCAGTTCTGCGTCCACGACACGTCGGTGCCGGGCCGTCGGGCAACCGTGGTCAGCGCGGCGTAGATCAGAAAATCGGCGGTCTGCCGCGCCGATTGCGGGTTGAGGCTGTAGGCGCGGGTCCAGCCGCGGGCGAAATCATCGTTGAGCAGCGACTGCGTCAACTCATTCTGGAGAGCGAGGATCGCCGCCCCGAGCGCCGGCGCAATCGAGGCGGTGGGCGCGGTAAGGTCAACCTCGCGCAGTTCGGCCGCGGCGCGCGCCGTCGCCTCGGCGGTGGCGGGGCCGCTTGGATCGGCGAGGTTGGCGCGGGTCAGCTTGGCCAGCCGTACAAGATTGGCGGCGGTATAATCTTCGCCGAAATAAGACCCCATGCCGTAAAGCGAGCCGTAATCCATCAGATCGGCACGCTGAAACCCGGCCTTGCCGGCGATGATGTCGGCGGCCGTCATCAGCACGCTGCCATCCGCAGCGACGATGCGCGCCGGGATCGGCGGCGCCTGGCGATAGGTCAGATCGGTCGCCCAGCCCAGGATCGCAAAGCTGGCAATTGCAACCACAAGCAGCACCCATTTGAGAATATTGCTGACCGGATCCTCGCTCGGCATCGGCTCTCTCCCCTGGCACCAGCTCCCAAGCACTGATTGGATCGCGGCGAGGATTTTGCCACTGATCGGGATCAACGATGTTGTGCGGCCTCAGCGCCGCTCGGGTTTGCGCGCCTTTGCTTTGGCTCGCGGCCGTCGGCGTTGCGAACCGGGTGGGCGGCGTCGCTTGGTGTTGCCGCCCCGCCGGACCAGGGGGAATCGCGACCTGGCGGCCTTCCACAAATCGGCGGCGAGAGTGGCCGGGAGCGCTGCAAGAGCAAGCGCCATCAGCCCGCTGGCGACCCGGTCGAAGGCGTCGATCTCGGCGACGGCGATGACGAGCCCGAGCGCGATCCCGGTCCCGAAGGCCAACAGCGCGATTTTGGTGTAGCGCATCGGTTGCGGTCGCCGAACCAGACCCGTAATCTCGATCCCTCAATCAGAACACCGTCATAGGCTGCAGCGCCAATGCCAAAAGGGGAGCCGCGATGATCGAGGTCGAACGCCCTGGCGACCTTGCCCAATATGTCGGCAAGGAGATTGGGGTCAGCGACTGGTTCACCGTCGATCAGGCGATTATCGACAAATTCGCCGACGCAACCGGCGACCATCAATGGATCCACGTCGATGTCGAACGGGCCAAACGCGAAATGCCGGGCGGCAAGACGATCGCCCATGGCTATCTGACCCTGTCACTGGTGCCGCGCCTGGCGGCGACGATCTATCGCGTCAAAAAGCGGTCGCGGGGGCTCAATTACGGCTCGAACCGGGTGCGCTTTACCGGCCAGGTCCCGGCCGGTTCGCGCATCCGCTTGCGCCAGAAAATCAAATCGGTCGAGCCGGTCGCCGGCGGCGGGGTGCGGATCACCTCGGAGAGCACGGTCGAAGTCGAGGGCGCCGAGCGGCCGGCGCTGGTTGCCGAGACGATCAGCATGCAATTCGAGTAAGCTGTGCCGGAACACGGGAGAGGAGGCGGAAATGGCGGATCAGCGAGCCAATCGACGGCCGTCTTGCGTCTATATCGGCCTTGCCGGCGAGACCGGGCGTGGCCGGATCGTGCATTCGGGCCTGTACCGCATGGCCGACGGCGACGACGAATGGGAGCCGATCACCCGCGGCCTGCCGGAGGCGCCGGCGGTGCGTGCACTGGCGGTGCATCCGCACAACCCCGATCTTGTTTATGCCGGCACCCAATCCGGCCCTTACCGCAGCGATGACGGCGGCGATCATTGGGAAAAGGTAGGGCTTGCCGATCATGGCCTGCCGGTATGGTCGATCCTGTTCCATCCGCACGACCCGGATGTGATCCTGGTCGGCTACGAGAATTGCGAGATTTACCGCAGCGACGACAGTGGCGAGCGCTGGGCGCGGTTGCCGGTCAGCGTGCGGTTTCCCGAGATCACCACTGCCCCCGGCGCCAACCCGGCCAAGCGCGTGCTCAAAATGGATGCGAGTGTCGCCGCGCCCGAGCTGCTTTACGCGGCAATCGAGGTCGGCGGCACGCTGCGCTCGACGGATGGCGGCGAGCATTGGGAGAATCTCAGCCATGGCCAGTATCTGAACGACGACGCGGTCGATATGCACGGCGTGCTGGCGAGCCGCTGGCGGCCGGGGACGGTGTTTGGCATCGCCCGCGCCGGCATGTTCAAGAGCGTCGATCGCGGCGACCATTGGGGCCATGTGCCGCTCGAGCCGCTCAATCCGAAAGGCCAGATCTATTGCCGCGACATCCGCGAGGTGCCCGGCAATCCACGCAAGATCTGGGTTGCCGCCGGGGCCGGGTTTCAAAGCGACAAGGGCGTGCTGTTGAGCAGTTCCGATGGCGGCGAGAGCTGGGCGCGGGTCGAACTCGGCGCGCCGGTGGCGCATACGATGTTCGCGCTGGCGTTCGACGAGCGTCGCCCGCAGTTGATGTCGGCCGCCACCAATGGCGGGGAAGTCTATTCGAGCTATGACGGCGGCGAGACCTGGACCATGCACAAGCCGCCGCCTGCCGGCACCCAGATCTACGCGCTCGCCCGCGCGTAGACGGCCAGCGTGCGCGTCTGCCGCAAGACGGGCCAGGATTGTCGATGTGCCGATGACCAGGAGGACAGCGAATGAGTGAAGTAGCGGCGCGGCAGCGTGTCGATGTGCGTCCGACCGGCGCTGCGCTCGGGGCCGACATCGAGGGGGTGGATCTGTCGCAGCCGCTCGACCCCGCGGTGCTCGCTGCAATCAAGCAGGCCTGGGCCGAGCATCTGGTGCTGCGCTTTCGCGGCCAGCGCCTCGATGATGACCAGTTGATGCGGTTCAGCGCCCAGTTTGGCGATCTCGATCGGGCGCCGGTTATTGCCGCCGCCCGGGTCAGGGTGCCGGGCGAAGACCGCTGGGTCGATGCGGATGAGCGGCGGGGG
>JAJPIH010000192.1 GCA_021324875.1 Alphaproteobacteria bacterium | reverse complement strand
TGGAGCCCTACGCGCGACGACGCCCGCACCAATTGTCGGGTGGACAGCGGCAGCGCGTGGCGTTGGCGCGGGCGCTCGCCAAGATGCCCAAGCTTCTGCTGCTCGACGAGCCCTTGGCCGCACTCGACCGCAAGCTTCGCGACGAGACGCGGCGCGAGCTGATCGCCGTTCAGGAGCGGGTCGGCACGACCTTTCTGGTGGTCACCCACGACCAGGAAGAGGCGCTCGGCATGGCCTCGCGGGTCGCGGTCATGACCGCCGGTCGGCTCATCCAGATCGGTTCGCCGGCCGAGATCTACGAACGGCCAAACTCGCGCTTTGTGGCCGGCTTTGTCGGCGATGTGAACCTGTTCGAAGGCGAGGTGATTGTCGCCAACGGGTGTGCGGCACTGCGTAGCCCCGGGCTCGACATGCCGGTTCCGCTGCCGCCGCTGCCGGGTTCGCGCGAGGAAGGACCGGTGGCGGTCGCGGTGCGCCCGGAAAAACTCGCGATCTTGCCCGCCCGGCCGCCCGGATTTGCGCTCGGCGCGCGGATCGACGGGATCGAATACCATGGGCCGGTATCGACATTGCGTCTGGTCACCCAGGGCGGGCGGGCGCTGATCGCGCGGGCGCCAAGCGCCGCCATCGCCGGCCTCGCCCGCGGCGCCAGCCTGTGGACGCGGTGGGAGCCCACCGACGCGGTCATTCTGACCCGATGACCGGGTTTGGCCGCCTCGGCCGAGCGCTGTTGATCGGCGTGCCGTTCTTGTGGCTGGGGCTGTTCTTTCTGTTGCCGTTGCTGATCGTGCTGAAGATCAGCCTCGCCCACAGCCGCATCGGCATCCCGCCCTATTCCCCGTTGTTCGACTTTGGCCAAGGCGGCGTCAAATTATACGCCGGCCTGGCGAATTTCGAATTGCTCGGGCGCGACATCCTTTATCTGCGCGCTTACCTCAATTCGCTTGCCAATGCCGCAATCGCGACCGTGCTGTGCCTTTTGATCGGCTATCCGCTTGGCCTCGCGATTTCACGTGCGACCGCCAAATGGCAGCCATTGCTGCTGTTCCTGGTGGTGTTGCCGTTCTGGACGAGCTTTCTGATCCGGGTTTACGCCTGGATCGCCATCCTGCAGCCAAACGGGCTGTTGAACCGGGCGCTGCTGGCGCTGGGTTTGATCGCCGCGCCGTTGCCGCTGCTCAACAACATGTTTTCGGTCGAACTCGGGCTTGTCTATTCCTACCTGCCGTTCATGGTCCTGCCGATCTATGGCAGCCTCTCCGCGCTCGACCGAAGCCTGGTCGAGGCGGCCGCCGATCTCGGCGCGGGACCTTGGCGCCAGCTGGCAAAGATCGTGCTGCCGCTGTCGATGCCCGGTATTGCGGCCGGGTGTTTTCTTGTGTTTGTTCCGGCGGTCGGCGAATTCGTGATCCCCGATCTGCTCGGCGGACCGAACACGCTGATGATCGGCAAGGTGTTGTGGGACGAATTCTTCGAAAACCATGACTGGCCGGTCGCGGCGGCGGTGGCGGTCGTGCTGATCGGAGTGTTGGCGGGGCCGATCATGGCGGCGCAACGACTGCTCGACCGCGAGACGGCAAAATAGGGCAACCCCGTCGGCACCGCCGCGGCGCAGCGCCGCGCCGCGACAGCCGCGAGGGGGTCAAGCCCGCGGGTCAGCAGCCAAAGCGGCGCTCGCGGGCCTGGTAGGCGCGGATCGCGCGCAAGAAATCGATCTTGCGAAACGCCGGCCACAACACGTCGGTGAAATAGAATTCGCTATGCACGCTCTGCCACAGCAAAAATCCCGACAATCGGATCTCGCCCGAGGTGCGGATGATCAGATCGGGATCGGGCAGGCCGGCGGTATAGAGGTGGCAGGCGATCGCTTCGGGCGTGACCGCCGCGATCGCTTCGTCGAGGGTCATCTGCTCGGCGGCAAACCGCGCGAGCAGCCCGCGTACCGCGTCGGTGATTTCCTGGCGGCCGCCATAGGCGACGGCGATGTTCAATTCGAGGCCGTCATGGCAGGCGGTGGCGCGCTCAGCCGCTTGGATGGCTTCCAGCAACGGCGCCGGCAGCATCGTCAAGCACCCGATCGCGCGCACCCGAACCCGCTGGCGATGGATCTTGGGATCACGCGCGAGAGCGATCAGCTTGGCCTCGACCGAGGCGAGGATGCCCGAGACTTCGGCCGCAGGCCGGCGAAAATTCTCGGTCGAAAACACCCACAGCGTGACCGTCGGAATGGCGAATTCGGTGCACCATTCGAGAACCTCGTCGAGCTTGTCGGCGCCAAGACCATAGACCGCGCGCGGCTCGACGATCCCGAGCGAGCGGCCATGGCGGCGGTTGCCGTCGAGGATAATGCCGATGTGGCGGGGGCGCGGTCGGCTTTGAACGTCGCGCGCGAGGCGGCGCGAATAAATATAATAGAGAAGCCGAACGATCGGCCGCAGCAACGCGTCCCCCATGCGCCGTTTAGCGCATCGCCGCCAGCGTCGGTGAATAAGCGGTGAAACTCCGTCCCAAATACGGCGAAGGTGTGACGAAGAGATTAAAAGAGCCCGCGGCCGATCGGGACGCGAGCGGCGACCGCAGGCGCAAAGCGGCAAGCCGCTTGGCGCCCGCGGCCCGCCGTTAATGGACCAGGCGCAGCGTGATCGCCCCGATCCCGGCGGCGACATTGAGGCCGGTATTGCCCTCGATGCTCACCGGCTGCAGCGAAATTGTGCGGTTGGAGCCGCCGACCAAGACATTGGCGCCGGCACCGACGCCGACCGTCGCGCTGGCGGTGGCGCCGCCAAAACTGCCGGCCAGCGACCCGGGCGCCAGATTGGTCGTCGGCGCGAACACCGCCCACACCAAAACGCCGCCCTGGGTATAGCCGATATCGACGCCGAACTTCGAGATGGTTCCGGCATAATGCTCGACGCGATGGTCGGGTCCGGCGAACGTGCAATGCAATGCTTTCGACGAGCCGAACACGAATCCCCAGCCCGCCGCGACATTGCAGCTGAGCGTGCCGACCCGCACCCCGCCTTGCGCCGCGGCCGGGCCTGATTGCAGCAAGGCCGTGGCCGCCACAGCCACTGCCACGGCACCGGCAAACCCAACTTTTCTGAGCATTACAATACCCCCAATTCGCGGGTTAATTCCACGCGTTGGCATCTTGCCCGCTTCGCGCGGGATTGGCTACCGTCTCGCGGCGGCGCCATTGCGGCGAGACCGCGCGCCAGGCCGCCGAGCCCCACACCACCGTCATTCCCGGCAGCACGACTGGACCGGCTGCGCCCCGATGCCGCGCCCGTTGAAGCCGCCCCAGGATGCGCTTTCCGCCGCTGACGGCGGCTGCTAGACAACCCTCGTGACTTCCAGCAACAGGCGGATGCGTGAGGTGGCGATGGGCCGGCCGGGTGAGGCGATCTTTGTCGTGCGCCGTATCGTCTTGGCAATCTGTGCCGACCGAGCGGCGCTCGGGCTGGTCGCGGCGCTGTTGATCGTCGCTCCGCCGGTTTGCGCCAAACCGGTGGCGGTGGTCGCCGCCGAGAACTTTTATGGCGACATCGCGCGGCAAATCGGCGGACCGCAAACCGCGGTTACCAGCATCATCAGCAACCCCGACAAGGATCCGCACGAATTCGAGCCCGGCCCGGCAAGCGCGCGCATGCTGGCCGAGGCGCAGCTGGTCATCTACAACGGCGCCGACTACGACCCGTGGGTCGCAAAGCTGCTGTCGGCCTCCTCTTCGCCATCGGTCGCGGTGATCGACGTAGCCGCATTGGCGAACAAGAAGCCGGGTGACAATCCGCACATCTGGTACGATCTCGATGCGGTCGGCGCGCTGGCCAGCCATTATGTCGCTGCCCTCGACCGGCTCGATCCGCCCCATGCCGCCGATTACCGCCGCCGTCTGGAACGGTTCGCGGCATCGCTGCAAGCGCTCAAGGACCGGGTTGTCGAGCTTCGCCGCAAATATTCCGGAACCCGCGTCACCGCGACCGAACCGGTGTTTGGCTGTATGGCCGATGCCTTGGGGCTCGACATGCAAAACCGGCACTTTCAGCTGGCGGTCATGAACGACACCGAGCCCAGCGCCTCGGATATCGCCGCATTCGAACATGATCTCCGCACAAAAGCGGTCAAGCTGTTGATCTACAATCGCCAGACCAGTGACGCTTTGGCCCGGCGGATGCGCGCGATCGCCGAACAGTCCGG
>JAJPIH010000109.1 GCA_021324875.1 Alphaproteobacteria bacterium | reverse complement strand
GGCTGGTGACGCCAAGCGACATCCTCGAGGCGCTGGTCGGCGACATTCCCGGTACGAGCGACACCGACCAGCGCGTCGTCAGGCGCGAGGACGGCACCTGGCTGATCGACGGCATGGTCGGGCTCGACGAGTTGAAGCAGGTGCTGGGGCTGAGCCATCTGACCGGCGAGGATAGCGATTTTCACACCCTCGGCGGCTATTTGATGGCGCGGCTCAACCGCGTGCCGATGATCGCCGACCGGGTCAGCGCCGACGGCTACCAGTTTGAAATTGTCGATATGGACGGGCGCCGCGTCGATCGGGTGCTGGTCTCGCCGGTCGGTGGCAAGGGCCGCCGCTGATGCGCCCACGATGAAGATCATGCCCCACCCGCGTGTCGCGGCGGCGTCTTCAGCGGGGCCGGTGCGGCTGTGAGCCGATGGTTTGCGCGCCTTGCGGATTGCGCCCGGCGGCGGTGGGAGGATCCGCGGCTGTGGCGGCGGGCAACGGCGGTGCTGGCGGTGGCGGCGCTGGTGCTGGCGGTGGCGGCCGCGGTCGCGCGCCCGCCGGCGGATTTCGCGCAGCTGCGCGTCGGCGCCCTATTGCGCGACAATCTCGATCGCCGCGGATGGGCGGTACGCCTGGCGCCGGCGAGCGACCAGATTGCGCTCGACCACCTCGCGGCGCCACCGCCGCCGGCCGGCAAGGTCTTTCAATTGTGGCTCGCCGGCGAGCGCGGCGAGCCGCCCCAACCGCTCGGGCTGTTGCCGTCTGGGGGGCGCAAGATCGTCGCCGAGGCGCCCGCGATCATGCGGCGCCTGCCCTGCGCAACGCTGACGGTGACGCTTGAACCCGCAACCGGCGGCCTGGCCGGGACGCCGAGCGGGGCGGTCGTGTTTCGCGCCGAGCCCGCGGCCGGATCCCGCCCGCCGGGCGCAGATCATGATTGCGGGAACGCCCCCACCGACGCAACCCGATGAGAGCCGGCGGAACCCGCGCCTGTCGCGGGAAGTTCAACAATCTCGGATCGACGGCCCGGGTGGCGGCAATTATAGTCGGCAGCCAAATAGGGGGCGGCAAAAGGTGCGGCTAGAAGACCACAGCCCAGTGTCGGTCGTGGTCGTGATGGGAGTGTCGGGCGCCGGCAAGACGACCGTTGGCAAAGAACTGGCGGACCGGCTCGGCTGGGAGTTTATCGAAGGCGACCGGCTGCACCCGGCGGAGAATGTCGCAAAAATGCACAGTGGCCAGCCGCTGACCGACGCCGACCGCGGGCCGTGGCTCGACCGGATCGCCGAGCAGATCGACGACCGGCTCGCGCGCGGCAGCTGCGCGGTGGTGACCTGTTCGGCCTTGAAGCGGGCCTATCGGCGGCGCATCATCGGCGCCCGCGCCGGGGTGCGGCTGGTCTTTCTGGCCGGCCCGTCGGCGGTGATTGCCGCCAGAATTGCCGCCCGGCGCGGACATTTTATGCCGCCGAGCTTGCTGGCGAGCCAATTTGCGGCGCTCGAACCGCCGCAACCGGACGAAAACCCGATTGCGATCGCCGTCGACCAGCCGGTCGACCGCATCGTCGAGCAGATCGTCGCAGCGCTGGCACGGTCGGCCTTGCCGCCAACCGCCGGCACCAACCGGTGAAGGAAGAAATGATGGCGGCCCCCGGATCGATCGACGAACTCTGCGTCAACACCATCCGCACGCTGTGCATCGATGCGGTGCAGGCGGCCAATTCCGGCCATCCCGGCACGCCGATGGCGATGGCGCCGGTGGTCTATACGCTGTGGCAGAGCTTTTTGCGCTACGATCCGGACGATCCGATCTGGCCCAACCGCGACCGTTTTGTGCTGTCTTCGGGGCATGCCTCGACCCTGCTCTACTCGTTGCTGCACCTGACCGGGGTCACTTCGGTTGACGAGAAATACGAGCGTCTCGGCACCCCGGCGGTTGCCCTCGACGATCTCCGGCGGTTTCGCCAGCTCGACAGCAAATGCCCGGGACATCCCGAATATCACCTGACCTCCGGGGTCGAGACCACGACCGGACCGCTCGGCCAAGGAATTGCCACCAGCGTCGGCATGGCGATCGCCGCGGATTGGCTTGCCCAGCACTTCAACCGTCCGGGTTTCGACCTGTTCGATTACCGGGTTTACGCGCTGTGCGGCGACGGCTGCATGATGGAGGGGGTGGGCAGCGAAGCGGCCTCGCTCGCCGGCCATCTGCGCCTCGGCAACCTGACCTGGATCTACGACAGCAACCACATCACGATCGAGGGCAACACCGTGCTCGCTTTCAGCGAAGATGTGGCGGCGCGTTTTCTCGGCTATGGCTGGCAGGTGCTGCGGGTCAGCGACGCCAACGATCGCGAGCGCATCGCCGACGGGCTTGCCGACGCCCGGCGCACGACCGACCGGCCGAGCCTAATCATCGTCGAAAGCCACATCGCCTATGGCGCGCCGCACAAGCAGGATACCTCGGCGGCGCATGGCGAGCCCTTGGGCGCCGACGAGGTGCGGGCAACCAAGCGCCGCTATGGCTGGCCCGAGGACGCCCAGTTTCTCGTCCCGGACGGGGTCTATCAACATTTCGCCGCGCAATTCGGCGCCCGCGGCCGCAAATTGCACGCCGAATGGTCGGCGCTGTTCGAACGCTATCGCCGGCAATATCCCGAGCTCGCCACCGCCTGCGAGCAGATGCAGCGGCGCGACCTGCCCGCGGGTTGGGACCATGACATCCCGGTATTTGCCGCCGACCCAAAGGGCCTCGCCAGCCGCGACTCGTCGGCGCAGGTCCTGAACGCGATCGCGCCGCGCCTGCCGTGGCTGATCGGGGGAGCGGCCGATCTGGCGCCGTCGACCAAGACGCGGCTGACCTTTGCCGGGGCCGGCGACTTTGCCGCCGAAGACCGGAGCGGGCGCAATTTCCATTTCGGGATCCGCGAGCACGCCATGGGGTCGATCCTGAACGGCCTGTCGGTCTCGAAACTGCGCGCCTACGGTTCGGGCTTTCTGATCTTTTCGGATTACATGAAGGCGCCGATCCGGCTGAGCGCGCTGATGGAACTGCCGGTCATCTATATCTTCACGCATGATTCGATCGGGGTCGGCGAGGATGGCCCGACCCACCAGCCGGTCGAACAACTGGCCGGATTGCGCAGCGTTCCGGGTCTGATCGTGTTGCGCCCGGCCGACGCCAACGAGGTCGCCGAGGCTTGGCGGCTGGCGCTGTCGCTAAAGCACCAACCCGCCTGTCTGATTTTGTCGCGCCAGCCGCTGCCGACCTTCGACCGGGCCCGCTACGCGGCCGCAAGCGGCGTGACGCGCGGCGCCTATGTGTTGGCCGATGCCGCCGGCGGGCGGGCGCCCGAGGTGATCCTGATCGGCACCGGCAGCGAGGTGGCGCTGTGCGTCGGGGCTTATGAGCAGCTCACCGCCGAAGGGGTCGCGGCGCGCGTCGTCAGCATGCCGTCTTGGGAATTATTCGAGCAGCAGGACGCCGCCTATCGCGCGCAGGTGCTGCCGCCGGCGGTGACCCGGCGGGTCGTTGTCGAGCAGGCCTCGGTCCTGGGCTGGGACCGCTATGCCGGGGCGACGGGGACGATCATCGGCATGAAAACTTTTGGCGCCTCGGCACCGTTAAAAGATTTGCTAAACAAATTCGGCTTTACCCCCGACCATGTCTATGCGGCTGCCAAAGCGCAGCTCGCCCGCAAGGAGTAGCGCGCGATGCCCAATCCGCTCAAGATGCTCACCGAATTCGGCCAGTCGGTGTGGCTCGATTTCGTCAGCCGCGAGCTGTTGAAGACCGGGCAGCTGGCCCGGCTGATCGCCGAGGACGGGTTGCGCGGGGTGACCTCGAACCCGTCGATCTTTGAAAATGCGATCGGCCATGGCGACGACTACGACGATCTGATCGCCGCCGCCCAGCAAAATGGCGATCTCGACCCCGGCGCGCTGTTCGAGGAGCTGGCCATTCGCGACATCCAGGAAGGCGCCGATCTGCTGCGCCCGGTCTACCACCAAACCCAAGGGCGCGACGGCTTCATCAGCCTCGAGGTGTCGCCCTATCTGGCGATGAAAACCCATGAGACGATCGAGGAGGCGCGGCGGTTGTGGCGCGAGGTCGGGCGCGACAACCTGATGGTCAAGGTGCCGGGGACCAAGGCCGGGCTGCCGGCGATCCGCACGCTGATCGGCGAAGGGATCAACGTCAACGTCACCCTGCTGTTCTCGCAACAGGTTTACGCCGAGGTTGCCGAGGCCTACCTCGCCGGGCTCGAAGCCTATGTCAAGAAGGGCGGAGACCCCCACAAAGTGGCCAGTGTCGCGAGCTTTTTTGTCAGTCGCATCGACACGTTGATCGATGATCTGCTCGACAAGCGCATCGCCGAGACCGGCGACGCCGCGGCCAAGGCGCGGCTCGAACAGCTCAAGGGCAAGGTCGCGATCGCCAACGCCAAACTCGCCTATCAGCACTATCAACGGCTCTATCGCGAAGACGAGCGCTGGCGCCGCCTCGCCCAGCAAGGGGCGCAGACCCAGCGCCTGTTATGGGCCAGCACCAGCACCAAAAACCCGGCCTATAGCGACGTGCTTTACGTCGACGAGCTGATCGGCGCCGATACGTTCAACACGATGCCGCCGGCGACGATGGACGCCTATCGCGACCATGGCCGGCCGCGGGCGAGCCTCGAGGAGGATGTCGAGGGTGCGCGCGCGATCATGGCGGCCTTGCCCCAGGCCGGCATTTCGATCGAGGCGGTGACCGCCAAACTCGTCGAAGACGGGGTGCGGCAATTCGCCGACGCCGCCGACCAGCTTTATGCGGCGGTGCAGAAAAAGCGGCGCCGGGTGCTCGGCTCGAAGCTCAATGCGATGAGCTGGAAATTGCCCGCACCGCTCGACAAGGAGGTCGAGGAGACCCTCGAAGACTGGCGCCGCGAGGGCAAGGTCAGGCGGCTATGGGGCGGCGACGCCTCGCTATGGACCGAGACCGACGAGGCGAAATGGCTCGGCTGGCTGACGGTCGTCGATCAGCAGCTGGCGGCGGCCGCACAGCTTGAGGATTTCGCGGCCGAGGTCAAAAGCGCCGGGGTCAGCGATGTGCTGCTATTGGGGATGGGCGGATCGAGCCTCGGGCCCGAAGTGTTGGGCTTGACCTTTGGCGCGGCGCCCGGGTACCCCCGGTTGCACGTACTCGACTCGACCGATCCCGCCCAGATCCGCGCTTTCGAGAGCCGCATCGACCTGGCGCGGACCTTGTTCATCGTTTCGAGCAAATCGGGCAGCACGCTCGAACCCAACATCTTCAAGCAATATTTCTTCGAGCGGGCCAAGGCCGCCGGGGGCGAGCCCGCGCGCCGCTTTGTTGCGATCACCGATCCCGGCTCGTCGCTCGAAAAGATCGCGCGCGACGAAGGATTTCGCGCGATCTTTCACGGGTTGGCGGATATCGGCGGGCGCTATTCGGTGCTGTCGAATTTTGGCATGGTCCCGGCCGCCGCGATCGGCGTGCCGCCCCGCGCCTTTCTCGACAGCGCCGCCGAGATGGTTCGCTCCTGTGCGCCTTCGGCCCCGCCGGTCGAGAACCCGGGGGTCATCCTCGGCGCCATTCTCGGCGTCTGCCAGCGTCACGGCCGCGACAAGGTGACCATCGTCACCTCGCCGGGCATCGCCGATTTCGGCGCCTGGCTTGAACAATTGCTTGCCGAATCAACCGGCAAGCTGGGCAAGGGCATCGTCCCGGTTGACGCCGAACCGCTGGGCGCGCCGGCGGTCTATGGCGACGACCGGGTGTTTGCCTATGTCAAACTCGATCGCGACGCCGATGACGCGCAGGGGCGCGGCATCGCCGCCCTCGAAGCCGCCGGCCAGCCGGTGGTGCGGATTACCGTCTCCGACACGATGCAGCTCGGTCAGGAATTTTTCCGCTGGGAGATGGCGACGGCGGTGGCGGGTTCGGTCATCGGCATCAACCCGTTCGACCAACCCGATGTCGAAGCGAGCAAAGTCAAGACCCGCGAATTGACCGCGGCCTATGAGCGGACCGGCGCGTTGCCGCCGGAAACGCCGTTTTTGACCGACGGCGCCTTCCAATTGTTTGCCGATCCGCGCAACCAGGCGCAGCTCGCGGCCCAAGCGAGCGATCTCAAAAGCGCGCTCACGGCGCATTTCGCGCGCCTTGGCGCCGGCGACTATGCTGCTCTGCTTGCCTATATCGAGCGCAACCCCGCCCATATCGAAGCGATGCAGAACCTGCGCCGCATGATCCGCGACCGCACCAAGGCGGCGACCTGTGTCGGGTTCGGCCCACGCTTTCTGCATTCGACCGGGCAGGCCTACAAGGGCGGACCCAATAGCGGGGTGTTTCTGCAGATCACTTGCGAGGACACGGCCGATCTCCCGGTGCCCGGGCAGAAATACAGCTTTGGCGTCGTCAAGGCGGCGCAGGCGCGGGGCGATTTCGAGGTTCTGGCCGAGCGCGGTCGGCGCGCTCTGCGCGTGCATATTACCGGCGATCTCGCGGCCGGGCTCGCCGGGCTTACCCGCGCGATCGGCGAGGCCTTGGCCTGAGGGCCCATCTCAAGCAGAGCGGAGGGTTCGATGCAACTCGGTATGATCGGTCTCGGGCGGATGGGTGGCAACATTGTCCGGCGGCTGTTGCGCCACGGTCACCGCTGCGTCGTTTACGACAAGAGCGTCGACGCCGTGCGCGGGCTGGCCGGCGAAGGCGCGGCGCCGAGCCATGACCTCGCCGATTTTGTCAAGCAGCTGGAAACCCCGCGCGTCGCCTGGGTCATGCTGCCGGCCGGTCACATCACCGACCAGACGATCACCGAGCTCGCCGGCCTGATGGCGAAGGACGACATCGTCATCGACGGCGGCAATTCGTTTTATCAAGACGACATCCGCCATGCCGATCTGCTGCGCGAGAAGGGCATCCATTTTGTCGATGTCGGCACCAGCGGCGGCATCTGGGGGTTCGAACGCGGCTATTGCATGATGATCGGCGGCGACAAACCGGTCGTCGACCACCGCGACCCGATCTTCAAGGCGCTCGCACCGGGCCGCGGCAATATCGAGCGCACCCCCGGCCGCGAGCGGCGCGATCCGCGCGCCGAGGAGGGCTATCTCCATTGCGGTCCGGTCGGCGCCGGCCATTTTGTCAAAATGGTGCACAACGGTATCGAATACGGCATCATGCAAGCCTATGCGGAGGGGTTTGACATCCTGCGCAACGTCGCCGGCCCGGCGATCCCGGAAAACCGCCGCTACCAGCTTGAGCTCCCCGACATCGCCGAGGTGTGGCGCCGCGGCAGCGTCATCTCGTCATGGCTGTTGGATCTGACCGCGATCGCGCTGGCACGCGACCCGCAGCTTTCGCAATTCACCGGCCAGGTTGCCGATTCCGGCGAGGGTCGGTGGACCGTGCAGGCGGCCATCGAAGAGGCAGTACCGGCCGAAGTGTTGTCGGCCGCGCTTTATACCCGCTTCCGCTCGCGTCAAGACCACACCTTTGCCGAGCGCATCCTGTCGGCGATGCGCCACGAATTTGGCGGGCATCAGGAACCGGGCACGATGGTGAGCGGTTGACCCGGCAGCGCCATGCAGAGAAAGGACAGAGCAATGGACGACGCCGGGCCCAAATCGCCGCCGGCCACGGCGCAACGAGCGGCCAAAGCCCCGCCCTGCACAATGGTCATCTTTGGCGCCGGCGGCGATCTGACGCGGCGGTTGCTGATCCCGGCGGTCTACAACCTCGCCAAGGACAAGCTCTTGTCGGACAATTTTGCCATTATCGCCGCCGATCGCACGCCAAAACCACCGGAAGCCTACCGCGACACCCTCGCCCAGGGCGTGCGCAGCTTCGTCTCGGACACCGCCTCGGGCGGCGAGACCGAACCCTTTGACGCCAAGACCTGGGAGTTTATCGCCGCCCGGATCACGCATTTTGCCGGCGACTTCACGGTTGCCGAGACTTATGCGCGGCTTGGCGATCTGCTGAAGACGACCGAGGCGCAATTCCACACCGGCGGCAATGTGCTGTTCTACCTGGCGGTGGCGCCGCAACTGTTCGGCACGATCGTCGATCGGCTGGGCGCGGCGGGCCTCGCCCAGGAAACCGCCAACACTTGGCGCCGGGTCATCATCCAGAAGCCGTTCGGCAGCGATCTGGCCAGCGCGCGGGCCTTGAACGCCCGCATTCTCAAATCGCTCGACGAGCGCCAGATCTACCGCATGGACCATTTCCTCGGCAAAGAAACGGTCCAGAACATCATGGCGTTGCGGTTTTCAAACGCGATTTTCGAGCCGCTGTGGAACCGCGACCATATCGACCATGTCCAGATCACCGCGGCCGAAACCGTCGGGGTCGAACGGCGCGCCAATTTCTACGAAGTCACCGGCGCGCTGCGTGACATGGTTCCCAATCACGTCTTCCAGCTGCTCAGCCTGACGGCGATGGAATCGCCCAATTCCTTCGCCGCCGACGCGGTGCGCAACGAAAAGACCAAGGTGCTCGAAGCCATCCGGCCGCTCGATTTCGAGGATGTGCGGCGCAATGTCGTGCGCGGGCAATACGGCCCCGGCCATATCAATGGCGTGCCGGTGCAAGGCTACCGCGCCGAACCGGGGGTCGATCCCCACAGCCGCACCGAGACGCTGGTGGCATTGCAGCTCGAAATCGACAATTGGCGGTGGGCCGGGGTGCCGTTTTATCTGCGCACCGGCAAGCGCATGGCGCGGCGCACGACCGAAATCGCCATCCAATTCAAAAAGCCGCCTTTTGCCCTGTTCCGCGACACCCCGGTCGACATCTTGAACCCCAATGTGTTGATCCTGCAGATCCAGCCCGACGAGGGCATATCGCTGCAATTCGGGGCAAAAGTACCGGGGCCGCGGCTCAAGCTCGGCACCGTGCAGATGGATTTTCGCTACAAGGATTACTTTCACATCGAGCCGAGCACCGGCTACGAGACGCTGGTCTATGACTGCATGATCGGCGATGCGATGCTGTTCAACCGCGCCGACGGGGTCGAAGCGGGCTGGGCGGTGGTGCAGCCGATCCTCGATCTGTGGGGCGAAGACAAATCCGTGCCGCTCGAATTCTACGCCGCGGGAACGACGGGACCGGCCGGCGCCGACAATTTGTTGTGGCGCAGCGGGCGGTATTGGCGGCCGCTCGCCCCGGCCAGCGAACCCGGCCGGTAACCGTGGCCCGCCCGCTGATCGTCGCTCCATCGATCCTGTCGGCCGATTTCGGCCGTCTGGGCGAAGAGGTACGCGCCGCCGACCGCGCCGGCGGCGACTGGATCCATGTCGATGTCATGGACGGGCGGTTTGTGCCGAATTTGACGATCGGGCCGGTGGTCGTCGAAGCGGTGCGCCGCGCCACCGACAAGCCGCTCGATGTGCATCTGATGATCGTCGAGCCCGAGCGCTATGTCGATGACTTCGCGCGGGCCGGCGCCGACCATCTGCTCGTCCATTGCGAGCCGAGCGCGACCGTGCATTTGCACCGCACGCTCGCGCATATCCGCGACCTCGGCAAGGTTGCCGGCGTCGTCCTGAACCCGGCCACGCCGCTCGACGCGATCGAATACGTCCTGCCGCTGTGCGGCATCGTCTTGATCATGACGGTCAACCCCGGCTTTGGCGGCCAGAAATTCATTCCCGACATGGTGCCAAAGGTGGCGGCGCTGCGGCGGCTGTGCGATGCGCGTGGCCTCGACCCGGTCATC
>JAJPIH010000271.1 GCA_021324875.1 Alphaproteobacteria bacterium | reverse complement strand
TTGTCGCGCTCGAACTTTTGACCTTCGCCGCTGTGCCGCTGGTCTGCCTCGACGGCCAGGCGGACACGCTCGCGGCGGCCTTGCGCTATCTGCTGTTCGCGCTGCTCGGCTCGGTCTTGTATCTGCTTGGAACGATGCTGTTGTATGGCGGTTACGGCACCCTCGACATTCTGTTGCTGGCGGATCGCGTGCGCCCGGGGCCGATCGCCTGGGCGGCGCTGGCGCTGATGTCGGCGGGGCTGCTGGCAAAGGCGGCGCTTTACCCACTGCATCTGTGGCTGCCGCCGGCCCATGCCGGGGCGCCGGCGCCGGCGAGCGCGGTGCTGTCCGGCCTAGTTGTGAAGGCGCCGTTTTTCCTGATGGTCCGGCTGTGGTTTGATGTGATGCCGGGCGCCGCCGATCAGGCGGCGGCTCAGTTGCTCGGTGGCCTCGCGACGGCGGCGATCTTGATCGGCAGCGTGGTCGCGTTGCGACAAACACGGCTGAAGCTGCTGGTCGCCTACTCGACGGTCGCGCAAATCGGCTATTTGTTCTTGATGTTCCCGCTGGCCGGGGGCGTGCCGGCCATCCATCCATGGGGCGCCACGGCCTGGACCGGCGGCGCCCTGCAGGCGGTTTCGCACGCCTTTGCCAAAGCGGCAATGTTTATGGCGGCGGGCCTCATTTATGAGGCGCTCGGGCACGACCGGATCTCTGACCTCGCCGGCATCGGCCGGGCGTTGCCCGTAACCGTGTTTGCGTTTGGAATTGGCGGCGCGTCGCTGATGGGACTGCCCCCGAGCGGCGGCTTTGTCGCCAAGGCCTTGCTGCTGACCGCGGCGGTCGCCGCCGGTCAATGGTGGTGGGCGGTGGTGGTCCTGACTGGCGGCCTGCTCGCCGGCGGCTATGTGTTTCTCGTCCTCACCCGGGCCCTGGCCGAGCCGCAAGCGCCGATCAAGCTCCAAAAGCGCGTGGGTGGGGGCCGACAAAGCATCGCCCTAATGCTGGCGCTGGCCGCGGTGCTGCTCGGTTTTGTTCCGCTGCGGCCATGGGCGGTGCTGCTGATCGGCCGCCCCGCAAGCGCATCGGCCGGCCTGTGATGCGCCGCGGTTCGGGCGGGCGCAGGGCGCCGTCGTTACGATGACCGTCCCGAATATCCTGCTTGTCGCGGCGTTGTCGACACCGCTCGTGATGCTCGCCGCCTGCATCTCGCGGCGGCTGCGCGCGCGGATCTGCGGATGGCTGGCGGTGGCGCCGCTACCGGGCTTGGCGGCGGCGCTGGCAAGCCCCGACCAGGCGGTGCCGGTCGTGTTCCCGCCGCCGTTGCGAATGACGCTGGCGCTGGACCGGCCGGGGGCGCTGCTGCTTGGGCTCGCCTCGCTGCTCTGGGCGCTTGCCGGCGCCTATGCCCGCGCCGATTTGCGCGGCGACCCCGAAGCGGGACGCTTTGCCGAGTGGTGGCTGCTGACGCTGAGCGGCAGCCTCGCCGTCTTCATGGCCGCCGATCTCGTCAGCTTTTATCTGACCTATTCCATCGTCAGTCTGGCGGCATGGGGCCTGATCGTGCACGACGGCACGGTCGACAGCCGCCGCGCGGCAGCGATTTACCTGGCGCTCGCCGTGCTCGGCGAGGCATTTCTGCTGATGGCCTTTGTGTTCATGGCGCAAAACACGGCCGATGGCAGCCTGATGATCCGCGCGGCCGTGGCGGCCCTGCCGGGATCGCCTTGGCGAGCAGCATCGCTGACCTTGCTGCTGCTGGGCTTCGGGCTCAAGATCGGGACGGTGCCGGGGCATGTCTGGATGCCGCTCGCCTATCGCGCGGCGCCGATCCCCGCCGCCGCCGCACTGAGCGGCGCCGCGGTTAAAGCCGGGTTGATCGGGCTGATCCGCTTTCTGCCGCTCGCTACAGCGATGCCCGCCTGGGGCGAGGCACTGGCCGCGGCCGGTTTGTTGTCCGCTTTTTATGGCGTGGCCATCGGCATCACCCAGGACGATCCGAAAACCGTTCTTGCCTATTCGAGCGTCAGCCAGATGGGATTGCTCGCCGCGGCGCTGGGCATGGGATGGGCGGCTGGCGACGCCAATGCGGCGCTGGGGGTCAGTTTTTCGGCGAGCAATCACATCCTGGTCAAAGGCGGATTGTTCTTGGCGGTGGGTGTGGCGGCCGCGGGCCCGCGCTTGCGGCGGGTGTTGTGGCCGGCGGTCATCCTGGCGCTCAGCCTTGCCGGGCTGCCGCTGACCGGCGGGGCGCTGGGCAAGATGGCGGTCAAGGGAGCGTTGGGGCATGGGGTGGTCGGCGCGCTCGCCAACGCGGCCGCCGCCGGGAGCACGCTATTGATGCTCCATTTTCTGCGTCGGCTCGTCACACTTGCCACCCCCGCCCGCGCTGCGAAGGCTTGGGCGGCAGGGTCGTGGCTCACGACCGCTTTTCTCGCGATCGCCCTCCCGTGGATCTTATACCCGTTGGCGCAGTCCGGTCCGCGCCTGGGGGCGCTGAATCTCGCAGCCCTGTGGCAAGGGCTGTGGCCGATCGTGCTGGGCGGGATCGCCGCCGCGATACTCTGGGGCTCGGGCATCGTGCTGCCGCGATGTCCGCCCGGGGATATCGTGATCGCGGGCGAGCGAGCGGCGCGGTCGATGACCGGTTGCGCCAAGGCCATCGAGAAAGCCGACACGATGCTGCGCGAATGGCCGGTCGCCTGCCTGTCGCTGTTGATCATCGTGTTTTTGCTGGCCACCGCGCTTTGGGTGCGGCCGTGAACCCCGATCATGGTCCGGGGAGGAAACCCGATCCTCCGCCCGCATCTGCGGGCGATCGCACGCTGCGCCTATCGGCGATGATTGTGGCCGTCATTCTGACGCTCGCCGCGCTCTCATTGGCGAGGGGTGTGATGACACCCGTCGCCTTCGCGGTCTTTGTCATCGCTCTGGTGTGGCCATTGCAGCGTCGGCTACAGCGGCGATTACCGCAGCTTCTCGCCGTCCTGATAACCGCGGCTGCGGCTCTGCTCGCGATCGCAATCGGCTGCTGGCTGATCGTTTGGGGTTTCGGCAGAATTGCACAGTGGGTGATCGATAATTCCTCCCGCCTGCAGCGTCTCTATCAGCACGCCGCCGATCTTCTCGAAGCACGCGGCCTTTATGCCGCAGAACTGGTCGCACAGCAGTACAACGTGGCGTGGATCCTGGGCGTCGTCCGCGGGCTCGGCGCCAGTCTGCAGGGAATCATCACCTTCGCCGTCGTCACGTTCATCTTTGTGATACTCGGGCTGCTCGAGTTGGAGCCGCTGGCGCGGCGGCTCGCGCAATTCGGCGACGGCAGGCTGGGTGCGGCGGCGATCGATGCCGCCACAGAGATCGCGGGCCGGCTGCAGACTTACATGCTGGTCCGGTTTGCGATGAGCGTGCTGACCGGGCTCGGCTTTTGGGCGTTTGCGGCGGGCTATGGGCTCGATCTCAGCCGGGAATGGGGCGTCATCGCTTTCGTGCTGAATTTCATACCCTTTATCGGTTCTTTTATTGCAACGTTACTGCCGACGGTGTTCGCTGCCGTGCAATACGAGGCCTTCTCGTCGGCAATCTGGGTGTTCCTCGGGCTCAACCTCATCCAGTTCGTGGTTGGTAGCTACATCGAGCCGCGTGTCGCCGGCGCGGCGGTGTCGATCTCGCCATTCATGGTTTTGTTGGCCGTGTTCTTTTGGGCGTTATTATGGGGCATCGCCGGCGCTTTTATCGGCGTGCCGATCCTGATCGCGGTCACCTGCGTGTGCGCCAGAAATCCGGCCACTCGGGTCATCGCGGTAGCGCTCTCGTCGGATCGGCACAACACCGATTAGCCGGGCGGGCGGGATGGCGATGCGGCTGACAGCAATCGGGCGCCGGCGTTACGGGCGACTGTTCGGCGCGGCGGCCGTGCTGCTGCTCGTCTGCGGCTGTTCGTTGAGCGTTCCGATGAACGAACCGCTGCACTCGGCCGCCGGCAATGCCCAATACCGCCTGCTCGATGTCAACCGCAACGCCGGCGCCGAAACCGCGCTGGTTCTGGTCGCGCTCTCCGGCGGCGGCAAACGCTCGGCCGCGTTTGCCTTTGGCGCATTGCAAGGAATGCGCAACATCCCGGTGGAGACCGGCGCCACCCCGAGCGATTTGCTGCACGAGGTCGACCTGCTCGCCGGGGTTTCCGGCGGCGCCTTTGTAGCGGCGCATTATGGCCTCTATGGCGATCGCTCGTTTGCAACCTTTCCCGATCAATTCCTGCATCGCGACATCGAAGCCTATATCTGGGGCACCTTCTTGCTGCCGTGGAACTGGGACTGGATCTTCAATCCGCTCGTCGGCACCAACGACCGGATGACCTGGGTCTATGACAAACTGATGTTTCACGGCGCAACTTATGCCGACCTGTTTCGCCGCGGTCGTCCCCAGGTCAGCATCAATGCGACGGATATCAGCTTTGGCAGCCCGTTCGGTTTCCTGCCGCAGACCTTTGACGTCATCTGCTCGGATCTCGCGGCGCTGCCGATCGCCCGCGCGGTGGCTGCATCCAACGGTTTCCCAATCCGTTTCGGGCCCGTTACGCTGCGGAACTACCGCGGACCGAACTGCCCGTTACCCTCGCCGCTGCCGCCGCGGGCCCGGGAACGCGCGCAGGGCGATCTGCGCCGGGAGGCCTTGATCGAAAACCTCTATCGCTATGCCGATGGCCGGCGCACGCCGTGGATCCATCTGATGGACGGCGGGATTGCCGACAATCTGGCCTTGCGGGTGCTGCTCAACGATCTGTTGTTGCTCGATATCAGGCGGGATCGCTTGGCCAGCGCGCTGCTCCCCGTCCGCCGCATCCTGGTGATCAGTGTCGACGGCCAGTCGGCGCCAAACCCCGATTGGCCGCGCCAGCGCCGGATCGGCAGTCTCGGCCAGATCATTTCAGCGGTCACCGGCACGCAAATCGGCGCTTACAACATCGAGACCCTGATCGCGGTCAAAAGCAGCATCGACGGTTTGGTTGAGCACCTGAAGGCGCTGCGCTGCCGCCATGCCGCGCAAATCGACGGCTATCCCTGCGGCGACGTCGCGGGAAAGGTGCTGCGGGTCAGCCTCTCCGATTATCCTGACCCGGCGATACGGGAGCGGTTGACCTCGCTCCGCACCGGGCTCACCCTGCCGCGCGGCGACGTCGATGCGCTGGTCGCCGCCGGCCGTACGATGGTCGCGCGCGAGGCGGCGACGATCACGGCGTTTCTCGGACCGGCGCCGCGAACAGCACGCCTCGCCGAGAGGCGATAGGCGGCAGGCGCCGTTTGCGGCGGAATTTCCGGCCTTGGCTGAAAGCGGGGTGCATCGCGATACGCACCCGCCGGTGTCGGCTCGCGGCGCCATTCTGGGCCAACGCCTAGAACGACCGCGCGACGCTGCGTCGGAACAGCGAAAAAGGCGCGTTCACGCAACACCCGTTACCCGAGATAATCGGCGCCGCCTCACCCACGCTCTCGATGCTGACGACAGGTTCCCGGTTTTGACGGCAGGCGTGTCGCCAAGCCGCATGTTTTTTCAATCAAAAACGCCAGCCCGCTTTTAAGACGACGCCCGCCCGCCATTGGCCATATTCGAAAGATGCTTCCGTCGACCAATTTCTTTCGTGAAAGGCCAGAAAATCGACCGCCGGATTGCCCAACAACGTCGCACCGTGGCCGCCGCCGAGCCAGCCGCCCGGAATGATGTATTCGAGGATGCCGATCGGTTCCACGGTCAGGTCCCGCGAGGCGCCGTTGAACCAGCGGCGGGTCAGCGGCATCGCCAGGCTCGCATTCCATTGCGGCGAAATCACCCATGCCGCCGACGGGGCAAAGATGATCGCCCAAGACTGCGGCGCCAGATTGCGGATCCGACGCTGGCCGGTGATACTGTAGCCAAACGACCACACCGTGTCCGACGAGCTGTTCGCCGCGGCCGGGACCCGGTTGAAGCCGCCGTCGAAATTGAATGTTTTGTCGAAGCCGAAATTCACATCCTGCCGCGTCGCGAAATTGTCGCCAATGGTCGGTTCGAAATCCATTCGTGGAACATAGGCGAAGAACGGCGAGAAACCCTGATCGTCGCCGGGGTTGATGTATTGCATCCGCGCCGAACTGCGGAAATAATCGACGCTGGCTGCATTGGCATTGGGAAATCGTTCCCATTCGAGGCTGGCGACGCCCGAAACGCGCAGCGGCGTGCCGAGCAGCTGGCTCGCCCAGCCCAGTCGAGCAACCGGGCTGCCCTCCAGGGACTGCGGACCTCCGGAACTGCGGAACTCCGGGTTCGAGTTGTAAAACAGCGGCGCCAGCGCATTGAACGTGAATTGCGGCTGTCGCGCCGCCTGTTCGAGCCCGGGTGCGGTCGCAAACTCGTTATCCTGCGGTACCGGAGTCTTCTGGTTTGACGTCGCCAGGATCGCGTCGATCAACCCGTCCTCGCCGCTGCCGCCACCGGGTTGGGCGACCGCCCCCGATACGGCCAGGCCGCTCGCGGCGATCGCCGCGGCAAGCCCCGCCAAGCCTTGCCTACCGCGCCCTCCCATCACGCGACACCCGGACAGATGCCTCAATAATCGACCGCGTCGCGGATGATCGGACAGGTCATGCAATGTCCGCCGCCGCGGCCGCGCCCCAATGCCCGCAGCGCGTCCCCGGGATCTCCCGGCCCTGTACGGTCCAGGTTCCGTTCGGAATGACGCTCGCCGGCGAAGGCGGCTGTGCGAAGGCGGACGCCACCGTGAGCAGACAAACCCAGAACGCGACCCCCGGCCGGCGTAGCCACAGCTTTGGCGACAGACACATTACCGGTGTTCGCCCGAGCAGGCCGCGGCCGGGTTCCCGCACCCGGTCGACGGCGTCGCCGCGCCTATTGTGTGGGCCCGCCGGAAGTCGCCCGGCCGCCGACCGACATCCGGTTCATTGTGGTCGGATTGCCTTGCTCGCCCGCCGGGCCTTGGTTCGCGCTTTGGATCCTCGCCAGTTCCTGCTGGTTCAGCTGATTTGTCGTGTCGTGCGAGGTCATTCGCGAGGCATGGGTCATGTGCCGGCGATGGTGCGCGCGGACCACCGACCCAGGCTGGCCGCGCTCCGAGGTCGCCCTGCCGCCGGCCGGCATCCGGTTCAGCGATTGTGCCGGCGCAGGCGCGCTTGCGGCGGGGGACGGGGATTGGCGGGTGCCGGTTGTGCCGACAGTGGCACCGGCGCCGCCACGGCGGTCATGGCAATCGCGGCGATCAAGAAACGCTTCATGACGTGGATCCTCCCAGGACGCGCGAACATAGGCCGAGCTGCATGTCAAGGTCAATGAAACCGCCGCGACTTGCCCCGTTACCAGATCCCTTGCCGCGGTCGAAGCCGGAAGGTTTCTTGTCTGCGGGCGTGAGTGAGCCGACCGCCGACAGTCGCTCGCCGCTGACGCGCCGTTGCAGCAATTGTCTTGACCGCGGATCCCAAAATCCGGCCCGGTCATCCCAAATTCGCCCGGATATCGCGTTTGCGCCGCGCTTTTTTCGCTTCGTCCGCCGTGAGCTGCGACGTCAAAGCGCATTAGGCTCGATCGGCCTGGGCAGCCGGTCCAAAGTCTGGACCGGTCGTCCCAAACTTGGTCGGCATGCGCTCTCCGGGCCGAGTTTGGCATTGACCGCGGCGGCAACATCGACGCTGATAGCCGCGCCCCGGTTCACGGCCGACCGGCGCGGACAAGCCGGCTGATGGCGGCGACCGGTCGCGGCTGGGCAACGCAACCGCCAGGAAGCGCTGATGCGAGCGCGCTGCGTGTTGACCACCTTGGCCGACGGAGATGCGGGGTTTCGATGGCGGCTCAGGCGCACAAACCGATCAAGTTCGCCCTGCAAGGAGGCGGTGCTCACGGAGCCTTTAGCTGGGGCGTCCTCGATTACCTGCTCGAAGACGGTCGGTTGCAGATCGAGGCGGTCAGCGGGACCAGCGCCGGCGCGATGAACGCGGTCGCCCTCGCCGATGGCATGGCGGCCGGCGGCCCAGCCGAAGCGCGCCAACGGCTCCGCGATTTCTGGTCCGCCACCAGCGCCGCCGCGCGCTTCAGCCCGATCCAGCGTTCGCCGATCGACATCATGATGGGCAATTGGAGCCTCGACTATTCGCCGGGGTTCCTGTTGATGGAATATTTCTCCGAGGTGTTTTCGCCCTACGACTTCAATCCGTTCGATTTCAACCCGTTACGCGAGGTCGTCGCCGCCGCGATCGATTTCGGCCGGGTCAATGATGCGGGCGGCATCAAGCTGTTTTTGACCGCAACCAATGTCCGCACCGGCCGTCCCAAGATCTTTCGCCAGCCGGATATTACGCTCGATAGCGTCATGGCTTCGGCCTGCCTGCCGTTCTTGTTCAAGGCGGTCGAAATCGACGGCGCGGCCTATTGGGACGGCGGTTATATGGGCAACCCGGCGCTGTTTCCGCTGGTCGATGAATGCGATTTGGGCGACGTCGTATTGATCCAGATCAACCCGTTCTACCGACCGGATATTCCGCGCACCGCCGGGGACATCCGCAACCGGCTCAACGAGATCACGTTCAACGCCAGTCTGTTCAAGGAATTGCGGTCGCTCGCCTTCTTGTGGGAGATCATTCATCACGAAAATCTCGAACGCGAGCGTTACCGCGACATTCACGTGCATGCGATCCACGATGCCGAGACCATGCTGGCGCTGCGGATGTCGAGCAAGCTTAACGCCGAATGGGCATTTCTGACTTATCTGCGCGACCGCGGGCGTGCGGCCGCCGCCGACTGGCTGGCCAAACATTATGACGATCTGGGAGCGCGCAGCACGCTCGATCTGTCTTGGGTTTTTGCGGAGAGCCTGAAACCTGCGCATCTCGCCGAGGGCGCGGCGCGAAACTATCCGATTGGCTCGGCCGCCGGGGACTGACGGATTTTCCGTCACCCTCTGCGGCCAGCGCCGAGGCGGCTTTTCCTGGTTTGGCGATGGGACTGTTTGGCATCCTGCTCGGCCTTGCGCTGTTGATTTGGCTCGCCTATCGCGGCTGGAGCATCCTGTTGTTGGCCCCCGGCGCGGCGCTGATTGCCGCGGCCTTTGCCGGCGGGCCACTGCTCGCCTACTGGACGCAGACATTCATGGACGCCGCCGCGCGCTTTATCGCGCAATTCTTTCCGCTGTTCCTGCTGGGCGCACTGTTCGGCAAATTGATGGAAGACAGCGGCTCGGTTGCGGCGATTGCCACATTCATGACCGAGCGGTTGGGGCCGCAGCGGGCAATTCTGACCGTCGTGCTGGCCGGAGCCCTCGTCACCTATGGCGGGGTCAGCCTGTTTGTCGCCGTCTTTGTGCTGGCGCCGATGGCGCAAGCGTTGTTTCGCACGGCCGACATCCCGAACCGGCTCATTCCGGCGACAATCGCACTCGGCACCTCGACCTTCACGATGTCCGCCCTGCCCGGGACGCCGGCGATTCAAAACGCGATCCCGATCCCGTTTTTCGGCACCACCGCATTGGCGGCACCCGGGCTTGGTCTGATCACCTCGGCGATCATGGCCGGTTTTGGCTTGTGGTGGCTGGGCCGCGCCGCGGCCGGCGCGCGGCGTCGCGGCGAAGGCTTTGGCGCGGCTGCGGCGCTGGTTCCCCAGGCAGCGGCGGAGGATGAGCGGGTGCGTCAGCGCGCCACGACCGCGCGCGAGTTCGACCCGGCCGAGGTCACCCGTGGCCAGCCAAGTGACATCCGCCCGCCGATCGCCGTGGCGGGCTTGCCGCTGGTCGTGGTGGTCGGGGTCAACGTGCTGATGACGTTGGTGGTGCTGCCGCGCCTCGATGTTTCGTTTCTCGCCGAGACGCGGTTTGGCGCCACGACCCTGGACGCGGTGGGCGGGGTGTGGTCGGTGGTGGCGGCTCTGCTCGCCGCAATCCTTACGACGTTGGCGGTCAATTGGCGGCGGATGCGGAATGTCCGCGACAGTCTCGATGCCGGGGCGAACGCGTCGGTTCTTCCGGTGATCAGCGTCGCCAGCCTGGTCGGGTTCGGCGCGGTCGTCGCGGCCGTGCCGGCATTCGAGATTGTCCGCCACTGGGTTCTGTCGATCGGCGGCGGCCCCTTGGTCTCGCTCGCGGTCGCGGCCAATCTGCTGTCGGCGCTGACCGGTTCCGCTTCGGGCGGGTTGACGATCGCGCTCGAGGCGTTGGGCGGCACATTTGTGCAACTGGCCCACCAATACGCAATCGACCCGGCGCTGTTGCACCGCATCGCGGTCATGAGCGCCGGCACCCTCGACAGCCTGCCCCAGAACGGTGCCGTCGTCACCCTGCTCGCCGTATGCGGAACCACCCACGCACAGAGTTACTCGGGCATTGTCATGACGGCGATCGTGGGGCCGATCATCGCGCTCGTGGCGGTGATCGCCCTCGGCTCGGTGCTCGGCTCATTCTAGTCGAGCGGACACGACCGGGCATGTCGCGCGGCGCCAGCCGGCGCCCGTTACTGCATGACGCGGGCGCGCAGCCGGTCATATTCCTCTGCGCTGATCGTGCCGGCGTTTTTCAGCCGTTCGAGCTTTTCGATCTCATCGGCGACGCTGTAACCCACAACCTGGCGCAATTCTTCGCGCGCCTGCTGCGCCCGCTGCGCGTGCCGCTCGGCCATTCCCCGACTTTGCAGGATCAGGTAAAAAAGCACCGCAAAATAGGGGATTATGACCAGGATTATGACCCAAATCGCCTTGCCGAACCCTGAAATGTCGTGGCGACGGACCAGGTCGCCTATCACCATTATCAATAACCAAAACTACAATACGAAAATGAATACCGAAAACACATCGAGCAGGAAATTGCCGAAACTGAAGTTTCCGCTGGTAAGCATGGGTCCCTCTCCACGAATTTAAACAAATATGCGCTCGGTTTTGGTCAATCGAATGCTCCCATTCCCCATCGTCGCAAACTGGTGGACATGAAAGGTGCCACGATAGCCGTCGGCGCTGTCGCCGCCCAGCGCGGTCGAGGGCGCCGAGCACAGCACGATATCGCCGCACAGGCCGATCCAATCCCGGTGTCGATGGCCATGCAGCACAATCAGCCGCGATGCGTGCGGCGCCAACACCGCGACGAGATCGGGCGCATTGATGAGAGCCAGACCGATCCGCTCGCGCAAGCTGGCCGCCCGCGACGGATATTCGACGACCTGGTGATGCAGCAAGACCAGCCAGGAATGCCGGGAGTTTTGCAGCACCCGGCGCAGCGCCCGCAATTGCGCGGGACCGACCACCCCGATCGCATTGGTCAGCGCAAAATGACTGCGGGCATTCGAATTGAGCAGGATGACGCCATACGACGCGCCCGGCGGCGGCGGCTCGACAAGCGGAAACATCGCCTGCCAGACCCGCGCCATCTCGCGCCGCCCGCGCAGGCTGCCGCGCTCGGCCAGCTCGCGCAGCAGCGCGACGCGCCGGCCCTGGCGTAGAAATTCCGACAGCGACGGACCCAAGCCGGCGCCATCCGGTTCGACGACATGGCAGCGGTCGCCGCCAAGCCGATCGAGCGCCAATACGACACGCAGCTTGCGCAGCGACTGTCCGGCACTCCACGGCAGGTCGAGCCGGCCCGGATTGCCGCGATCGATGATGTTGAGGTCGTGGTTGCCGGGGACCAGCGATAATCGGCTGCGCAATTCGGGGCAGCCGCGCATCGCGTCGAGAAACTCGGCCCATTCCGCTCTTGTCCCGGCATCGGTGATGTCGCCGGTGATCAACACCCGATCGAGCGGCTGCGTGGCGTGGATGGCGGCGAGACGGCGGAACGCACGGCGGATCACCCGGTTGCCGCGCGGGCCGTCGGTTCCCGCCTCCATTCGGTAACCATAGCGCTCGCCGACCACGTGCAAATCCGATAAATGCGCGACCCGCACGGTCGCGGTTTCGGCGATTGGCGGCGCCGGGATCCAATCGGCCACGGCGGCGTTGAGCGACAGCTCTCGCCAAATCCAATAGAGGCTTTCGGCCGCGGCCGCCAGACCGAGGACCACGGCCGCATTGGACAAGGCGGCTGTCGCCAGCGCCTGCCAGCGCAATTCGATAATGTCGCCAAGCCCAATCCGTAATGTGACCTCGCCGATCGCCGCGACTAGAAGCCCGGCCGCGATGCTGATTGCCGCCGCAAAAACAGCGCATATTCGGCGGTTGCGGTCGAGCTGTACCGCAGTCAGCGACCGGCCCTGCACTCTTTCGAGCGCGCTGCGCAACAGCTCGCGCACAACGACCAGCAATGGGAGTACCAGGCTGTAGTGGAGATGCCAGAAATTGTTCCACGCCGCGGTGAACAACGGTCGACTGAGCCAGAAGGCCAGGGCGGCGAGAAACAGGAACAGCGGCGGGGTGACGATCAGGCTGCCGCCGGCCAATGCCGGTGCGTTGAGCAGCACAAACCCGTAGGAGACGGCGACCGGCGGCACGAGACCGATCACGACAGCCGGAGCCACGAACAGCGCGAGGAACCCGAGCGGCGCCTTGAGATAATTGAATTCGAGCGCCGCCGAAAACACCAGGCTGCGCAGGCCGCGACCGTGAGGATTGGTGCGGTCGTCTTCGTCATCGCCGCGCCGCAAATCCCAAATCCGCACCCTGCCTCCAATCGGTTTAATTCGACAGCTGAGGTTTTAGCAGGCGGTTGAAGGGCGAGCACCCGCGATAAGCCGCGATCGGCTGTGACCAGCACGAGCGGTGATCCGTGAGGCGGGATCGCAGCGGCTCGCGCGCCGTCCCGCGAGCCGATCGATCCGTCCTCGGTTCGCTTCGGTCGCATCGCGCCACCGCTGCGGTCGGTCCCGCCGGCCGCGCCGTAAAATCGTGTGAGCAAATTTGGTTACGCGCCTATGCTGCCGATCAAAACGTGTCGATCGCCGTTGGTGCTCGGGAAGAAAGCGAGCGCGGAGGGTCGCATGCGCCGTGGGGCAAGGCGCAAGCCGAATGTTATCATTCAACTGATGGTCTATTCGACTTTCGGCGTCGTCGCCGTCGCCGTGCTGATCGCGGCGGCGCTGGTTCTGCATCTTCACCTCTGACCGCCATCTTCACTCCGACGCGGCCGGTCGCAGCGCGGCTGCGTCGGGGGGATAAATCCGGGCCCTGCGTAGGGGGGCGGGAATAACCGGCTTCGCCCGGGGTCTAAACAGGCGGGAGGAGGCGGATGATGCCAACAAGTACCAAGACCGCGCGGCGCTGGCTCTCATGGACTTCCGCTCTGTGGCTGATGACTTCGGCCTGCGCCGCCGCACCGCCCGCCGGCGAAACCGCGGTTCCGTCCGGCGCGGCCCGGATCTGGGTCTATCGCGACTGGCAGCCATCGGAGAGCATGAACCTCGCCGATGTCTACGCCAACGGCTCGTTGCTGGTTTCGGTCGGCAATGGTGCTGCGATCTATCGCGACGTTCCGCCGGGGCGCTATCATTTGGCGCCGGACAGTTTTGTCCCCAATTCGATGCAGGACGCGACGATCGAACTGGCGCCGGGGCAGCAGGCTTACATCAAAATCGTCTCGCTCAGCGCTTGGGGAAGCGAAAATACCGCGGCCAAAAATATCGCCCGTGATGCGTTTTGGGTGTGGGTGGTGTCGCCGACGGTGGCGCGCGCCGAGATTGCCCGCAGCCCGCGCGGTTAACCGACCTGCCGCGACCGGCATTGCCTCGCCGCGCGCCGGGGGGCGGCCGGTTGGCGGCCCGGGTGTGCCTTCCCCAGGCCGGGGCTCGGCATGGGCCAGGCCGATGCAAGGGCCAAGGTCGGGCATGGTTCGGAGCGTGGTAAACGTGTGAACTCGCTCACAGGTCCGGCAAGCGTCAACAAAGCATCATCGCAGCGTTGGCGATGCACATAGCCGGTCCATGGCGACGACAGAGCACATCCTGCGATATGCCCGCTTTCTCGACGAGATCTGGCCGGGCTTTATTGCCGAGGCAATCTGGATCGAAACGGGAGAAGACTTCAGCGGTCGCGAGTTGCTGGCGCAGGTGGCCAAGCTGATCGAAATTTTCGGCGTCATCGGCGCCGCCGAAATTGTCGGCTGCCGCTAACTTGACGGCGGCGCCGCCGTCAGCCCTCGGCGCGCGCCGCAGCCAAGCCGCCCGTCCCGCTCAGCCGCTCAAACCGACCGCCAGCACCGCCGCCGGCCGCCGGCCAACC
>JAJPIH010000143.1 GCA_021324875.1 Alphaproteobacteria bacterium | reverse complement strand
GATTCCTCCTAGAATATTATAGTATATGGGATAGGCACTTCCCCGGTCTTAACAAACGAGCGCATTGGCACGTTATCTTTTTAGCGAGAAGTTCCGGTGAGCGGGGGGTTTCGAGCCGGGCTGTCCACCGCACCCTATACGGCTCTTACGGGACCGATATCAGGACTTGCATCGAGCGGATCAAGGATTGCGCGCGCGACGGCTTTATCAGGGTCTTCGACGATGCCGATCGCGATTGCGTTGCCACCGCCGGCTGCCTGATCGGCCCCACCGAGCGTCTGTTTGCCAGTTTTGAAGCGCATTGCCGCGATACGCTTGAGGCGATCCGCGCCGCGCTGGGCGACGCGCCGCACCCCTCCGGCCGCCCGGTCGCCTGCGACGATCACATGATCGGCGAAATCTACCGCTTTTTCGGCGCCTATGACGCCAAATGGCGCGCCAGCTGCGAAGGCGTCGTGCGCAACAAGGGGCTGACCCCGGCGCATCTCGACGATGCGATGGATCATCTTGTGACCTATCAATATTGGGCCATTATCATGCTGCTATGGTCCAATGCGCACCTGCTCGAGCGGGCGGGGGCGACACCATTGGTGATTGACGAGATCATCAGCCGCATGTGGGACCGGTTGCGGCTCGGCCATCTCGCGATCAAAGAACGCGTCGCCAATCTCGTCAGATGGGGTTTTTTTGTCGAGCAGACCGTCAAAAAGCACAAGGCGGTGTCGCTCAGCGCCGCCGCCGAGGACGCGGTCAGCAGCGGCTTAACCGAAACCCAACCGCTCCTTGTCGAGCTTCATGCCCGGCTCGTTGCCCCAGCTCCGCGAGCCCAGCCCGGAAAAGTCGCCTGAGGGCGAACGACCGGGCGGATCACCCCGGCGGACCTGTTCAATGGCCGTCGGTGCGGCGCGGTGTCGCGCGGGCGTCGCGGCCGCGGCGCTGCTGCTCTCGGTTGCCGCCGCCGGCGCCGGCCAGGCGCAACCATCACCGCCGGCGGCGGATGCCGTCTTGACCCGGTCGCTGACCGCGGCCGAGCGCCATTTCGGCCCGCAGGCGCGGCAATTGCTGCCGATCCTGGCGCGCCTTGCCCGGTTGCGCTTTACCCAGGCCGCGCTCCCACAAGCCACGAGCCTGCGCCGGCGAGCACTCGGCATCGCATTGGCCGCTTACGGCGCAACCTCTCTGCCGGCAGCCCAGGCGATGGCGGCGCTCGCCCATGTCTATATCGAGCAGCGCCGCTATCTCGACGCCGAGCCGCTGGTGATCGCGGCGACCAACATCCTTCGCGGCGCGGCCAAGCCGCCGCGACCGGCGATGGCGGCGCTCTTTGCCGACCGGGCGCAGATCGCCTTGGCGCGGGGCGAACTCGAAGAAGCGGCGAAATGGGCGCAGGCGGCGGTGGCGACCGACCAGCAAAGCCGCGGCATCGGGCGCAGCGAGCGGCTGCGCGTGCTCGGCACCGTTCTCGTCGCCGAAGACAGGTTTGACGAGGGCGAGCATGCGCTGCAGCAATCCCTGGCCGCGGCCCGCGCCGCCAAGGACAACTTCGCCACCGCGCGCAGCCTCGCCGCGCTGGCCCGCGCCTATCTGCGCCAAAAGCGCTTTGCCGAAGCCCTCCCACCGATCGAGGAAGCCGGCCTTATCGACCAGGCCAGCCTCGCCCGCACCCACCCGCTTCTGGCCGAGGATTTCGATACCCTCGGCCTGGTCTATCTCGGCCTCGGCCGGCCTGGCGACGCGGCGGCGGCGCTGCGGACGGGCCTGGGTCTGCTCGACCGCGGGGCGGGTCGTGACACGCCGACCGAGGCTTATATCGAGCTCGATCTCGCTCGCGCCGAACAGAGGCTCGGCCGCGAGGCGGCCGCGCGGTCGCTGTTCAAGGCCGCACGGCGCATTCTCAACGCCGCCGAAGACGAAGAGCGCGCGCGCCAGCGCCGCATCTAGGACGCGCACCGGTGTCGGCAAAGCCCGCCGGCCGGCTGCCGGTCTGACCGGCGACCTGGCCGCAGGCAGCCCGTTAGGGCTTCGGGTTGCGCTCGGCGCTTCCGGGTTGCATGTTTGATGGCGGAGCAAGTTGCGGAGCAGCCATGACCAGCCTGTCCGTCACCAGCGCCCCGATCGAGGGCCCGAGCGCCTGGAGGCGCGCCGATCTTCGTCCCGAAGACTGGCGGGTGGAATTGTCCGAGACCTGTCTCGACGAGGTTCGCCGAACCGTCGATACGTTGCGGGCCGCCCCGTTGCCGACAATCGTGCTTGCCCCCGGAGATTTTGCGATGCCCGCCTGTGCGGCGGCGATGGCGCGCACCCGCGCCATCCTGAAATCGGGGGTGCGCTTTGCGATTGTCGATCGGCTGCCGGTCGCAGAGATGACCGCGACCGAGGCGACGGCAATTTATTGGCTGCTGTCGAGCATGATCGCCCGCCCGGTCGCGCAAAAACTGGACGGCACGCTGATCTACGATGTGCTCGACACCGGCCAGCAGGCGCTGCCCGGATCGGGGATACGCCCCGACAAGACCAATATCGAGATCCGTTTTCATATCGACAACGCCTATAATCGAACGCCACCCGAATATGTCGGTTTGTTGTGCTTGCGCGCGGCGCTGTCGGGCGGGCATAGCCGCGTCATCAGTTTCCATACTGTCTATAATTTTTTATTGGCCCGCTATCGCGAATGCCTGCCGCGGCTTTACGCGCCGTTTTGGTTCGATCGCCAGCGGGAATACGGCCCCGGCGAAAGCCCGATTTTTGCCGCCCCGGTGTTCGAGCAGCGCGACGAGTTGCAGGCGCGGTTCAGCCTGCATCAGATCAATGTCGGCTATGCCTTGAGTGGCGAGCCGATCGACGCGGCCGGCGAGGCGGCGCTCGCGGCAATGCTCGATACGGTTGAGGATCAGGATCTATCGGTCGATTTCGACCTCGAACCCGGCCAAATGCAATTTGTCGACAACCGCGCGCTCGGCCACAGCCGGACGGCGTTTGTCGATCACCCGGATCCCGAGCGCAAACGCCACCTGGTGCGGTTGTGGCTGCGCGACCGCGGGGCCCGCGCCTATCCGGGATGAGCCGCCCCTTTCCCCGGCGGCGCGGTGCGATCGCGCCTGCCGGAGCGGTCTAAAACCGCCGGCCCGCGAGATAATCGGCGCTCTGCATCTCGATCAGGCGCGACACAGCGCGCCGGAATTCGAAACTGCCGTCGCCCTCGCGGTAAATATCGGCGGGCGGCACCGCGGCAGAGGCCACGAGCAGCGTGTGGGCATCGTAAAAGGTGTCGATCAGGATGTTGAGACGGCGGGCTTCGTTGCGCGCTTCCGGGCCGAGCCGCGGAATGCCCTCGAGGATCACCGCCGCAAACCGTTCGGCAATCGCCAAATAATCGGGAGCGGCCAGGGGTTGATGGCAGAGGTCGGCAAAACCGAACCAGGCGACGTTACGGGTGGCGCGCGGGATGTGCAGCTGTCGCCCTTTGACGACAAGGCTCAGCGGCACCGCCGGAACGCCGTCGGTCAGCTCGGCAAAACGCGCTTCGAGACCGCGCCGCGCCCGCTCGTCGAGCGGTGTGAAATACACCGTTTTGCCGACCAGCCGGGCCAAGCGGTAATCGCGGCCGCTATCGAGTTCGAGCACATCGAGCTTTTGCTGCAACAGCGCGATAAACGGCAGAAAGCGATCGCGGTGGAGACCGCGCTCGTAAAGTTGGTCGGGGGCGCGGTTGGACGTCGCCACGACGACGAGGCCGGCCTCGAACAACGCGGCAAACAACCGCCCGAGGATCATCGCATCGGCAATATTGTCGACCTGGAATTCATCGAAACACAGCACCGTCGTCTCGCTGGCGATATCGGCGGCGACCTTGCCGATCGGATCGCGCGTCCCCGCCCGCCGTTCGCGCTCGATGCGGTCATGGATCTCGACCATAAAGCCGTGGAAATGCACGCGCCGCTTGCGGGTGCCGGGAACCGCCGCGAAAAACAAGTCCATCAGCATCGACTGGCCGCGGCCGACCGGGCCGAACAAATAGAGCCCGAGGGGGGCGTGCGCCGACGGGTCGTCGCCGAATCCAAAGCGCGACAGCCAGCCGCGAAACCCGTGCTCGGGCCGATAGGCAATCAGCGCGCGATAGAGGCTCTGCAGCCGCTCGACGGCGCGTTGCTGGGCCGGATCAGGCTCCAATCGGCCGGCTCGGCACAGGGCCCGATAGCGAGCCATAGGCTCAGGCGAGGTCGGCAGATCGGCGGAATAGGGCGCGGTCATCCTACGCGATCAATCGGAAGAGCGGGGGCGGGAGAGGTGTTCGGCGGGCAACGCCGCGCGGTGGGCACGACGACACCGCGGTCTACCGCGCGCGTCGGTTTGGCGCAATCGTCTCGGGGCGCCGCATGGCATTGTAAACGAAGGCTTGTCGATCATTTGTGTGCGATGGCGGCGGTTCAGATGTCACACCGCTTACCAGGCATGGCAAGGTGGTTTATAAGCGTTTCAACTCATGGTCGTGGCGAACAGGGACGGCTTCGGTGCGCCTGCTGCTGATCGAGGACAACGAACGTTTCGCCGAATTGCTCAAACGCGGGCTTACCGGCGCCGGGTTTGTCGTTGATGTGGTCGGCACCGCCGCGGATGCGCGCGCGGTGTTGGACACGAACCGGTTTGAAGTGGTCGTGCTCGATCTCGGCCTGCCCGATGCCGACGGGCTTGACGTGCTCGCCGAGATGCGCCGTCGCCGCGATGCGACACCGGTTCTGATCTTGACCGCCCGTGGCAGCCTCAAGGATCGCGTCAACGGCCTCGGTAGCGGTGCCGACGACTATCTGGTCAAACCATTTGCGCTCGAAGAGCTGATCGCGCGGTTGCGCGCCTTGCTGCGCCGTCCCGGGCAGTTGCTGGGCGTCCCGCTGGAATTGGGAAACCTGACGCTCGACACCGTGGCACGCCAGGTGTTTGTCGGTGACCAGCCGATCTTCTTCTCGCCCCGCGAGCTGGCGGTGCTCGAGCATTTGCTCCGACGCAGCGGCCGGGTGGTCGGCAAGAGCCTCCTCGAAAACAATCTTTATGGCCTCAGCCAGGAAATCGGCTCGAATGCGGTCGAGGTCTATATCCATCGCCTGCGCAAGCGCCTGACCGAGGTCGATGCAACGGTTCAGATCCACACCCTGTGCGGGGTCGGCTAGCTGATCACCGAGAGAAAGTGAGTTGTTTCGGTTCCGCTCGGTCGTCTCTCGCATTGTCGCTCTGCATATCGCCGCCGTCGTTGCGACCTCGATCTGCATGCCGTTGGCGCTGTTTTTAGCGCTGCGCCACGCGGTCGAGCAGTTGCATCACCAGGCGTTGCGCGACCAGGCGAGCGAGATCGCCCACTATCTGTCGGTGTCCGCGGCCGGGACGGTGCGGCTGGATTTGCCCACTGTGCTCGCCGAGTTCTACTCGCAAGGATATGGCCGCGCCGCCTATGCCGTAATCGACAAAGACGGACGGGTGCTGTTTTCCTCGCTGCCCGGCAATCGCGCCATCGCCCCGATCCACTCGCTGTCGGATTCGGCGGAATTCTTCCAGGAAGACCGGGTAGGCGCGATTTCCTCTGCCCGACCCGGGGGCGGCGGCCCAATCGCCTTCTTCCATGACGGCCGCCGCGGCGCCGCTCTTTATGGGGCGACGGTGGCGTTGACAATCGACGGTCAGCCCTTGTGGATCCAGGTGGTCGAGGACGTGCTGCACCGCGATGTCCTGATCGACCACATCCTCGCCGGATTTTTGAGCCATATCGGTTGGGTCACCGCGCCGATCTTGCTGCTGCTGCTGTTTATCGACGTCGTGATCTTTCGCGGTGCGATGCGGCCGATCATTGGCGCCTCGCGCCTGGCCGGAGAGATTGGTCCCGACCGCATCGATCTGCGGCTACCGGTGGCCGGCATGCCGGTTGAAGTGCTGCCGCTGGTTCAAGCCGTCAATCGAGCGCTCGATCGGCTCGATGCCGGTTTTCGCGCTCAACGCGAATTTACCGCCGATGCCGCACACGAATTGCGTACCCCGCTGGCAATCCTGCGCACCCAGATCGACATGCTCGAGGATCGCCAGATCGCCGGATCGCTGCGACACGATGTCGAAAGCATGAGCCGGCTCGTCAATCAGCTGCTCGAAATCTCCGAACTCGACAGCTTCTTTATCGCCGAGAACGAGATTGCCGATCTGACCGCGATTGCCGCCGAAGTCGCGAGCTTTCTTGCGCCGCTGGCGCTGTCGCAAAACCGCACGATCGCGGTGACCGGCGCCCGCCGCCCGGTTCGGGTGCGCGGCAACGCCGATGCGATCGCCCGCGCCGTGCGCAATCTCGTCGAGAACGCCCTGACCCATACCGACCCCGGGACGGCCGTGGAGCTCGCCGTAGCGGCGGACGGGGTGATCCGTGTTCTCGATCGCGGTCCGGGGGTGCCGCCGGGCGAACGAGAACACATATTCAAAAGGTTCTGGCGGCGTGACCGGCGGCGTGGCGGCCATGCCGGGCTCGGCTTGGCGATTGTTGCGCGAATTGCCGAGATGCATGGCGCGAGCCTCGCCGTCGAGGACAGACCCGGCGGCGGCGCGATCTTTGCACTGCGTTTCCCGGCGATCCTTCGCGAAGCGGCGCCCACCGCCGGTGAATTGGCGGCGGCGCGCTGAGCGGGGGCATCGCGGGTTCGCCGGACGCCGAAGATTTCCTGGACGGGTTTCGGCCCATTGGGCATCATCCGCGGCATCGCCCGGCTGGCTCTGTTCGATCACCCCCGGTTTCATCGAAATTGAGACGAGAACCAGCTCGTCACCAAAGCTGCAAATACCGCAAGAAGGGCACGACAATGGTTTCTATCGAATCGACCCCGGAAATGGCGGCAAAGATCTACGAGACTATGGCGAAAAATCTTGCCGTGGTGCGCCGCCGTCTGGGCAAGCCGCTTACTCTTGCCGACAAGATCCTGCTCGGCCATCTCGACGACCCGGAGCATCAAGAGCTGGAACCGGGGAAAAGCTATCTTCAACTGCGTCCCGACCGCGTCGTGTTCCAGGATGTGCTCGGCCAGACCGGCTTGTTGCAGTTCATGCAAACGCGGCGCGAAAAAGTCGCGGTGCCGGCCACCATCCATTGCGACCATCTGATCCAGGCGCGGGTCGAAGGCGGCCAGGACTTGCGCGAATCATTGGCGGAAAACAAAGAGGTCTATGATTTTCTGCGGTCGGCGGCGGCGAAATACGGGCTCGGCTTCTGGGGGCCGGGGGCCGGCATCATCCATCAGGTCGTGCTCGAGAATTACGCGTTTCCGGGCGAGCTGATCATCGGCACCGACTCGCACACCCCCAATGCCGGCGGGCTTGGCGCCTGTGCGGTCGGGGTCGGCGGCGCCGACGCGGTCGAAGTCATCGCCGGTCTGCCCTGGGAGGTGCTCTATCCGCGCCACATCGCGGTTTACCTAACTGGCCAGCTGAATGGCTGGACGGCGCCCAAGGATGTGATCCTCTATGTCGCCGGCGCGCTCACGGTGTCGGGCGGCACCAACGCGATCGTCGAATATATCGGTCCCGGCGCGCGCACGATCAGCGCCACCGGCAAGGCGACGATCACCAATATGGGTGCCGAATTGGGCGCGACGACCTCGATCTTCCCGGCCGACGAGCATATGGCGCGTTATTTGCGCGCCACCGGCAAGCCCGACCTGGTCCCGCTGTTCCAGAAGAACCAGTCGCTGCTCGAACCCGATCGCGAGGTCGAGGCCGACCCGGCAAAATATTACGACCGGGTCGTCGAACTCGACCTGTCGAAGCTTGAACCCTATATCGTCGGGCCGCATTCGCCCGACCGTGCAAGGCCGATCTCGAAACTCGCCGCCGAGGTCGCCGACCCGAAAAACGGCTTCATCGACCATATCTCCGCGGCGCTGATCGGCAGCTGCACCAATTCCTCATATGAGGATATGAGCCGCGCCGCCGAAGTCGCCGAGCAGGCCAAGGCGCATGGGCTGCGGGCCGCGACGCCGTTTCTGGTGACGCCGGGTTCCGAGGCGGTCCGCGCGACGATCGAGCGTGACGGCCAGATGCAGTCGCTCAAAGACATCAACGCCACGGTGCTCGCCAATGCCTGCGGGCCGTGCATCGGCCAGTGGCGGCGCGCCGCGTCCGAGGGCGCGGTGCCGAACACGATCGTCACTTCCTACAACCGTAATTTCCCGCGTCGCAATGACGGTCAGCCGACGACGATGAATTTTATCGGCAGTCCGGAAATCGTGACCGCGATGGCGCTGGCCGGTCGGCTCTCCTTCAACCCGCTGACCGATACGCTGACCGGTGCGGATGGCAAGCCGTTTCGCCTCGAACCACCCAAACCCGCCCCCGAAGTCCCCGCGCACGGCTTTGACGCGGGCCTCGCCACCTATATCGCGCCGCCCGCCGACGGCAGCGCGGTCAGGCTGGAGGTCGCACCGGACAGCGAGCGCCTGCAGCTGATGGAGCCGTGGCCGGCCTGGGACGGCAAAGATTTTGTCGATTGCCCGGTACTGATCAAAACCCAGGGCAAGACCACGACCGACCACATCTCGCCGGCCGGGCCGTGGCTGCGCTATCGCGGCCATCTCGACAAATTCAGCGACAACATGTTCATGGGCGCCACCAACGCCTTCAATGGCGAGGCGGGCACCGGCGTCAATGTGCTGACCGGCGAGAAGGGCGTGATGATCTCGAAGATCGCGCGCGACTACAAGGCGCGCGGCATTCGCTGGGTGGCGATCGGCGATCACAATTACGGCGTGGGGTCGAGCCGCGAGCATGCGGCGTTGTCGCCGCGGCTGCTCGGCGGCTGCGCGGTGATCGCGCGCAGCTTTGCCCGCATTCACGAATCCAACCTCAAAAAGCAAGGGCTTCTGGCACTGACCTTCCAGGACCCGGCCGATTACGACCGGATCCGCGTCGATGACCGGCTGAGCCTTGTCGGGCTCGACAAGATGGCGCCCGGACAACCGGTCGAGTGCCGGATCAAACATGCCGACGGGACCAGCGAAACCCTGCGGCTCAACCACACCTTCAGTGCCTCGCAGCTCGAATGGTTCCGCAAGGGGTCGGCTTTGAACCTGTTCCACAGCTGAGCGGGCGGGCAGGCGGCGGCCCCGCGGCATGGCCGCGGAGATCGCAACCACGGCCGGCGGTTCGGCCACGGCGGTCTACAATTTCGCCGGCAAGGTGGTGCTGGTCACCGGCGCGCAGCAGGGGATCGGGCGGTCGACGGCGCTTGCCTTTGCCGCCGCTGGCGCCGCTGTCGCGATCAACTGGCTCGACGACCGCGAGGCCGCCGCGCGCATCCGCGACGAGGCGGCAAGCCTCGCGGGAAAGGCGGTTGCCATCCAGGCCGACCTCGCCGATCTCGCGCAGATCCGCAATATGGTTGCGTTCGCCGCGCGCGAACTCGGCCCGATCGATATTCTGGTCAACAATGCCGTCGTTTTCCCGCGCGTGGCGTTTCTCGATATGACCGAGGCCGATTGGGATTTCGTGCTCGACGTCAATCTCAAAGGCGCTTGCTTTTGTGCACAAGCCGTGGCGCAGGCGATGGTCGCGGCGGGCCGGCCGGGGGCGATCATCAATTTGACCTCGGCGGCCGCCTTCCGCAGTTCGCCGCGCGGTGTGCATTATGTTGCGAGCAAAGGCGGGGTGCTGTCGATGACGCGCGCGATGGCGCTCGAACTTGCCCGCTATCGCATTCGCGTCAACGCGATCGCTCCGGGGCTCACCGACACCGCGCAGCCGCGCTATGGCATGAGCGAGACCGAACTCGCCGCCGCGGCGCGGATGATCCCGCTTGGCCGCATGGCCGAGCCCGAAGATGTGGCGCGGGCGGCGTTGTTTCTGGCCTCGAACGAAGCCCGGTTCATCACCGGCCAGACGATGCATGTCAATGGCGGGTCTTATTTCGGCTGACCGGCCGTAAAGTGCAGCTTACCGCGACGCGCGGAGCGGTTCCCGCGTCAGCGGTTGGCGCCAGCGCAGCGAGAAGCCTCGGTTCCGATGGCGCGCATTGCCGTTTCTATTCGGCGGGGCCGGACTGCAGCTGAATGTAATTTTCGATGCCGATCTTCGGGATCAAATCGAGCTGGGTCTCGATGAAGTCGACATGTTCCTCTTCGGCCTTCAGAATCTCGCTGAACAAGTCGCGGGTTACGAAGTCGCGCACATTCTCGCAATAGGCGATCCCCTCACGCAGGGCCGGCAACGCCTGCTGCTCCAGCTGCAGATCGCATTCGAGCACTTCGCGGACATTTTCGCCGATCAGCAGCTTGTCGAGATCCTGGAGGTTTGGCAGGCCATCAAGAAACAGAATGCGCTCGATCAGTCGATCAGCATGTTTCATTTCGTCGATCGACTCGGAATATTCGTAGGCGCCGAGCTTGGTCACTCCCCAATGACGCAGCATGCGCGCGTGCAAGAAATATTGGTTGATTGCGGTCAGTTCGTTTTTGAGGACCGCGTTGAGATGACGCAAAACGGTTGCATCGCCGCGCATCCCCGCCTCCTTCATCCGGTTTGACCGCTATGTTGTGGGCGGGAAGCTGCGTCGGCGCAAGAGCCGGTCGTTGGCGGTCAGCCGAACACAGCCGGGACGGGCTCGGCACCGACCTCGACGACTTTGCGCAGGATCTCGCGCACGAGCGGGACGCACTTGCCGCATTTCGGCCGGGTGCCGAGCGAGCGGTAGATCATCGCTACCGTGCTGCTGCAACACTCTTCGCATTGGCTGCGTACGTCGCGATCGGTAAGAGCGTTGCAGAGACAGACATACATCGGCATACCCGCTTGCTGACCCCATGAACGTGCGGCAGTTGCGATCAATTCGCAATAGCGTTCGCTGCATGGCTGCCCCGCACGGGATGCGCCCGCCGGACCTGTCGCCTGTTGTTGGTCTGCACGCGACCTCGGGCTTGCTGCTTAGCCGTGGCAAACCGGCCGCCACACCCTTATTATGCGTTATCGGGCGACGTGAGCGGCGCTTTTTTGCGGGAGCTAGGATCTATGGCAGACGGAACCTCGGCGATGGCACCGACCCCTCCGACGGAAGCCCTGACCCCGGTCGGTCTCAACCACCTTGTCATCAATGTCCGCGACATCGAGGAGTCGCACCGGTTCTGGACCGAAATGCTGGGCTTCAAGCAGGTCGGCGTCTCGCGTCGCCGCGGCGGCAAGATGCGGTTCTACAGCGGCGACCACGGCGGCGGACGCATGAACCATCACGACATCGCGCTGGTCGAGAACCCGGACCTGCCGCCGCCGCCCAAGGATTGGGACATGTTTGCGACGCCGGTTGCGATAAACCATATCGCGATCACGATGCCAAACCGCGAGGCTTGGCTCAAACAGCTCGCTTGGCTGCAGGAAAAAGGGGTCAAGTTCCACCGCCGCGTCAACCACGGCATGACCCATTCTCTCTACATCAGCGATCCGAACGGATACGGTGTCGAGATCCTCTACGAATTGCCGCGCGAAGTGTGGGAAGACAATATTCAGGGCGCGCTCGATTATGCCGAGGGGCTGCCGACCGAAGGTGAGGCGGCGCTCGTCGACGACACCAACTACCCGAGGTTCGCAAAGACACCCGAACCCGCCGCCGACTGAAGCGATCGGGCGCGGGTGGAGGGTGCAAACCGGGTCTATCCGCGCTCAGCTTTCGGCGAGATAGGCAAGGGCGGCGGTGACGCCGCCGGCGCGGTGCGGCACGCCGGCGCGCTGCAGGCCCATCTCGACGCCGGCCAGGGTCCCGGCCAGCATCAGGTCGTTGAACCATCCCAAATGGCCGATGCGAAACACCTTGCCCTTGAGCCGGCCAAGACCGGTGCCAAGCGACATGTCGAACGCCTCGAGGATGATTCCGCGCAGGCGATCGGCGTCATGGCCGTCGGGCATCAGGACGGCGGTCAGCGAATTTGAGTGTTCGCGCGGGTCTGCGCATAAAACGTCAAGACCCCACCCCGCGACGGCGCGCCGGGTCGCCTCGCCGTGCCGGGCATGGCGGCGAAACACCGCGTCGAGCCCCTCTTCGTCGAGCAGCATGTGCAGGGATTCGCGCAATCCAAACAGCAGGTTGGTCGCCGGCGTATAGGGGAAGACGCCGGTTTGCGCGGTCTCGCCCATCGCCCGCCAATCCCAGTATGAGCGCGGCAGCCTGGCGTGTTCGTTGGCGGCCCACGCCTTGTTCGAGATCGCGTTGAAGCCGAGCCCCGGCGGCAGCATCAATCCTTTTGGCGAGCCGCCAACCGAGACATCGACCCCCCATTCGTCGTGGCGGTAATCGATCGAGGCCAAGGACGAAATCGTATCGACCATCAAGAGTGCGGGATGTCGTGCCCGGTCGATCGCCGCGCGAATTTCCGGAATGCGGCTCACCACCCCGGTCGAGGTCTCGTTATGGACGACACAAACCGCTTTGAGCCGGTGCCCCGGGTCGGCGGCGAGCTTCTCCTCAACCCGGGCCGGATCGACGCCATGCCGCCAGTCGCCGGGCACAAACTCGATCTCGAGCCCCAGCCGGCCGGCCATCGCCCGCCACAGGCTGGCGAAATGTCCGGTCTCGAACATCAGCACCCGGTCACCGGGCGCCAGCGTGTTTGACAGGGCCGCTTCCCAGGCCCCGGTGCCGGATGACGGATAAATGACGACCCGCGCTTGCGTCTGAAAGACCCGCTTCATGCCGGCGACGACCTCTTTCGCCAGTTCGGCGAATTCGGGGCCGCGATGATCGATCGTCGGCATCGCGATCGCCTGCAGCACGCGGTCAGGGACGTTGGTCGGCCCCGGGATTTGCAGAAAATGGCGGCCGCTTCGCGCCGCCGGGGTGTTGGCTTTCATCGCCGCGATCCGACGTCGAAGGCGCGTCTATTCGGCGGCGTCGCGGCGCGGTGCGGCGGCGCCGCGGGCGGCGGCGTGACGGGCGATCTCCTTTTCGATCGCCGCACTCGCCTTCCCGGTAAAATCGACATGGTGGCTGGTCGCGTAATCGTAGCTGGCGCGCAACAGGTCGCGGCTCTGCTGGTAATGCGGATGAACGAACCGCGCCATCAGCTCGTAATGGCGCTTGGTTGCCTCCCAATCCGCCCAGTTCTGCGCCAATTCGCACAGCACGCCAAACCCGCCCGAGCCCGCGATCAGCCGGTCGATATAGGCAATCGCGTCATCGGGGGTGCCGATGCAGGCGGTACCGGTCTCGATCAGCCATTCGACCGGGTCGCCGACATCGGGCGGGATAATCGGGAAGGTCGCAACATCACGGAAGTAATTGGCAAAAGCCTGGACCCCGAAACGCACATTCTCGCGCGCCCGCTCGCGGGTCTCGGCGAGATGGAAGAAACCGACGACGCGCCAATTTTTGCGGTCGGGGATATGCCCGTTGGCGCGCGCCGTTTCCTCGTAAAGCCCCCAATTGGCGGTATGGCGCTCCATCTGCGCCGGTGCGGTGCCGCCAATCGACAGCATGCCGACCCCGTATTTGCCGGCCAGCAACGAACCCGAGGGCGAGCGCGCCGACGCAACCGCCAACTCCATGGTCGGCCGGGTATAGGGGCGCAATTGCAACTGCGCCTCGGTCAAATTGAACCAATCGGTCTTGTGGGTGACGATTTCGCCTCTGAGCAGTCGCACAATGACATCGAAAGATTCGTTCATCATGCGCCGCTGGTCGCCGGGATCGATGCTGATCTTCAGCGCGTCATGAACCAGCGCGCCGGGGCCGACCCCGAACATCGCGCGGCCGCGGGTCATATGGTCGAGCTGAACCATACGGTCGGCGAGCATGAACGGGTTGTGATAGGGCAGCGAGACCACCCCGGTGCCGAGCCGGATATGGCGGGGGCGCTGGGCAGCGGCGGCGATGAACATTTCCGGGCAGGCGATCAATTCGAAGCCGCCCGAATGATGCTCGCCGATCCACGCCTCGTGATAATTGAGCCGGTCGAGATGTTCGAGGAGCTCGAGGTCGCGCTCAATCGACAGCGTGGGATTTTCATCGTGATTGTGGAACGGCGCCAAAAAAATGCCGCTGCGCAAATATTGCTCGCTCATGCCGCTCCTCCGGCGGAAATCGGGCCCGGCGGATGGTCGGCGATTGCCCCCGTTCCCGCAAGCGATTTCCCGGCATAGCCGGCGCTCCGGTGACGAGCGGGCGCCGGGACAGACCGCCGGGTTCGGGCGGCGGCGAAGGGCGAAGGTTCGGCGCGGCCGGCATCACGCCGGGAGGCGTTAATACCCGACGTGATCGCTGACCCGCGGCCCGGCGCCATCCGAGTAAGGCCGCGCCGCGACATAGGGGTCGGAATAGGCCGGCACCGGCCCATAAGCCGAAGTCGGCGGCGGCGAATACCAGCCATAGGGCCAGCCATAATCGGCGCTATACCCGTAGGGATAAGTGTAAGGGCTATAAGTCGAGCCTCCATAGGAATAAGGATAGCTGTAATAAGATTGCGCCCATCCGCTGGTGGCCATTGCGATGACCAGCGCGATTGCGAGAAGCGCCGTTCTGATCATGAGCTCTTCTCCATAACCATTAAATGATGCTGACCCGACAGCCGGGGTTATTCTCCCAACAACAGGGCGCCTGACTTTGTTCCGGGATATCGGGTCGGTCTCGGAGCCGGCATCGGTTTGGCCGCCGCGTTCATCCGGGGCTCCGACTGAGGATCAGGTGTTGCAACCCAACCCTCGCAGCCAGGCTCCGGATGAACATCCTTCATAGCTTCGACACTAGCCGGCCGCGCTGATATCGGCCAGCTGTGCCCGGCGCTCATACCAGCCGCGGGTCTTCAGCACGATCCGCACGACCGAGAGCATGACCGGCACCTCGACCAATACGCCGACCACCGTCGCCAGCGCCGCCCCCGATTGGAAGCCGAACAAGGCGATCGCAGCGGCGACGGCCAGCTCGAAAAAATTCGAGGCGCCGATCAGCGCTGAGGGGCAAGCAATATTGTAGGGCACCCCGAGCGCGCGGTTTAACAGGTAAGCGACACCGGCGTTGAGATAGACCTGGATCACGATCGGCACCGCCAAGAGCGCGATGATCAGCGGCTGCCTGACGATCTCCTTGCCCTGGAAACCGAACAGCAGCACCAGTGTTGCCAGCAGTGCCAGCAGCGAAACCGGCTGCAGCCGGCGCAGCGTGCGGGCGAGCGCCGGCTCGCCACCGCGCGCCAGCAGGGAGCGCCGCCACAGCTGGGCGGCGATGACCGGCACAACGATGTAGAGGACGACCGAGAGCAGCAAAGTCGACCACGGCACGCTGATCGACGACAGACCCAGTAGCAGCCCGACGATCGGCGCAAACGCAAACACCATAATCGTGTCGTTGAGCGCCACCTGGGTCAGCGTGAAATTGGGTTCGCCGTCCGACAGGTTCGACCACACAAACACCATCGCCGTGCATGGCGCGGCGGCGAGCAGGATGAGCCCGGCAATGTAGCTGTCGATTTCTCCGACCGGCAGCCAGGCGCGAAACAGTCCGCCGATAAACAGCCAGGCAAGCAGCGCCATGCTGAACGGCTTGACCAGCCAGTTGATCCCGACGGTCACGGCGATGCCGCGCCATTGCTCGGCGACCCGGTGCAGCGCCAAAATCGACCTTGAGCAGCATCGGCACGATCATCAGCCAGATCAGCACCGCCACCGGAAGATTGACCTGGGCCACGGTCATGCGGCCGAGCGCCTGGAAGGGCGCCGGGACGAGCCGGCCGAGCAGAATGCCGGTGATGATGCACAGCGCCACCCACAGCGTCAGATAACGCTCAAAGGTTCCCAGCGCCGGTCGCGCGCGCGGCCGGCCGGTTTCAGCGACCGAGGTCATAGCAGCTCCTATTACGGTATCAGCCGCAGACGGCCGATCTCGTCGACTTGTCGCTTGATCGCCAGGCGGTCGAGCTTGTCGATCGGCAGCGCGACAAAAATCTTGATCCGGTTTTCGAGCGCGAGATAGGCGTCGCGGAAGGCTCTACGGCGCTCGGCGTCGCTGCCGTCGACCGCGGCCGGATCGGGCACGCCCCAATGCGCGGTCAGGGGATTGCCCGGCCACACCGGACAGACCTCGCCTGCCGCCTGGTCACACACGGTAAAGACGAAATCCATGACCGGCGCATCCGGGCGGGCGAATTCATTCCAGCTCTTGCTGCGCAACCCGGCGGTCGGGAGGTGGTGGCGTTCGAGTTCGGCGAGCGCCAGCGGGTGCACCCGGCCCTTGGGGAAACTGCCGGCGCTGTAAGCTTTGAACCGGCCTTTGCCCCAATGCTCGGACAGCACCTCGGCCATGATGCTGCGCGCCGAATTGCCGGTGCACAGAAACAAGACATTGTAGACGCGCGCTCCGGTCATTGACTGATTGCCTGGCTCAGGGTTTGCGCGCTTCGATCGTGGCCGACGTCACGTAATTTTCGATGGCCCGGCCGGGCGCCCAGAGGGCCACCAGGTCGCGGCTCTCGGTTTTTGGCGTGATGCGCACATCGACAAAGCCGGCCGCGCTCAGCCAAGCTTCGATACGCTCGGCGGCAGCGGCACCGGCGACACAGCCGCACAATAAAGCAGGATCGGCGGCAAGGTCGGGCGGCAACGGCCGGATGTTGATCACGTCCGAGACCGCGAGCCGGCCCCCCGGTTTGAGCACGCGAAACGCCTCGCGGAAGACCTGCGCCTTGTCCGGAACCAGGTTGATCACACAATTCGAGATCACGACATCGGCGGTGTTGTCCGCAACCGGCAGATGTTCGAGCTCGCCCAGGCGGAATTCGACATTGCCGGCGCCGATCTTGGCGGCGTTGTCGCGCGCTTTCTTCAGCATCTCGGGGGTCATGTCGATGCCGATCACACGACCTTTGGCCCCGACCTGGCGCGCCGCCAGCAGGCAGTCGAAGCCGGCGCCGCTGCCGAGATCGACAACGACTTCGCCCGGCTGCATCGCTGCAATCGCCTGCGGGTTGCCGCAGCCGAGCCCGAGATTGGCGCCGTCGGGCACCGCCGCCAGCTCCGTCTCGGAATAGCCCATGCGCTGCGCCTTGTCATTGGCCGTGGCGGCCGGACCACAGCAGGACGCCGCGGCCGGCGCGCAGCAGCCGGCCTCGCTCGCGGTCGCGATGCCGCCATAACGCGCGCGCACCATTTCCTTGATCTGGGCTTCGTCCATGACCTGTCTCCTCAGGCGGCGGGGGTTTTTGCAGCGGTGGCCGGGCAGCAGCCGGCGGCCGGATCGCACAGCGGCGCACTGATCGCATCGCGCCCACAGCAATTTTCGGTCAGATAGACCAACAGCGCGTTCATCGCGCTGTATTCGGCCGAGTAGATCAGCTGGCGGCCCGCGCGGCGCTGGGTGATCAGGCCGGCATGGACAAGCTGCGCCAGGTGAAACGACAGCGAGGAGGGCTGGACGGCGAGCCGCTCGGCAATCATCCCCGCTGGCAGCCCCGCCGGCCCGGCCTGGACGAGCAACCGGAACAGGGCCAATCGGGTTTCCTGCGCCAGTGCGGCGAGGGCGGTGACGGCGCGCTTTTCGTCGAGGTCGGTTTCCATAGTTCAACAATCGTCGAACTGCCGGTCCCCGTCAATATGATATTTCGATAAATATCGATTTATCGCGCAGCCGAAATGATGGGCAAACCTCGAGCGACGCATCGACCGACACTGCCACCCGGCAGACGGTGCCGAGACCGTATCGACAGGCGCAGGCGAATGGTACTATGGCCATCCGATTGGCAGAAGGCGGGCTGAGGAGGCAGCAACATGTCGGAGCATATGGCCGAGCCGGTACGGCGTGTGGCGTGGCCGTCGAACGGGCTCAGCGAAGTCCCGTTCCGGCTCTACACCGACCCCGAACAATACCGGCTCGAGCAGGAGCGGATCTTTAAGGGCCCGACCTGGAGCTATCTGTGCCTTGCCGCCGAAATTCCCAACCCGGGCGACTGGGTTGCAACCACCATCGGCGAAGTCGCGGTGGTGGTCGCCCGCGCCACTGACGGCGCCGTCAACGCCTTTGTCAACCGCTGCGCCCATCGCGGCAATTTGTTGTGCCTCGAGCGCAACGGCAATGGCAAGGAAATCACCTGCATCTATCACGGCTGGACCTATGACCTCGCCGGCAAATTGACCGGGGTGGCCTTTGAACGCGGGGTCAAGCGCCAGGGCGGTATGCCCCCCGAATTCCGCAAGGACGAGCACGATCTGCCGCGGCTGCGCGTCGCCGAGCTGGCGGGGCTGGTCTTTGGCTCCTTCAGCCGCGAGGGGCCGGATCTCGAGACCTATCTCGGGCCGGAGATCGTCGGCGGCATCAAGCGCGTCCTCAACCGCCCGGTCCACATCCTCGGCCGCAGTACGCAGGTGTTGCCGAACAACTGGAAGCTCTATTTCGAGAATACCAAGGACACCTATCACGCCAGCATTCTGCACACGTTTTTGACGACATTCCGCATCAACCGGTTGTCGATGCCGGGCGGCATTCATATCGACGAGAGCGGCGGCCATCATTTCAGCCAGGCCAAGCTCGACTACGCCGCCGAAGACGCCGACTACCGCAATGCCTCGCTGCGCTCGGACACCGATATGCGGCTCGCCGACCCGTCGATCATCGAGTCGATCGATGAATATGGCGACCAGGTTTCGGTGCAGATCCTGACCATCTTCCCGGGCATGGTCCTGCAGCAGATCCGCAATGCGATCGCGGTGCGCGCCATCCGCCCCAAGGGTCTCGACAAGACCGAGCTCGAATGGATCCATCTCGGCTTCGACGGTGATGACGAGGCGATGACCGAGCGTCGTCTGCGCCAGGGCAATCTGGTCGGAGCGGCCGGCTATATCTCGATGGAGGATGGCTGCGTCGGCGGCTTTGTACAGCGCGCCCTGCAATATAACGACGCCGACAGCGGCATCGTGATGATGGGCGGTTACGACGCGCAATCGCAGCCCTTCCGCTCGAGCGAGGCGGCAATCCGCGGCTTCTGGAAGAAATACCGGGCGCTGATGGGCGAATGAGCCGACCGCGAACCGGCGGAGCGCTGGCGATGGACAAAATTGCATTGCGGCACGGCGTGGCCGAGTTGCTCGCCGCTTACGCCGAGTGCATCGACGACGACCGGCTCGAGGAATGGCCCGATTTCTTTGTCGAGGATTCCCGCTACCTGATCACCAGCCGCTACAATTACGAGGCCGGCTATCGCCACGGCGTGGTTTACGCCGCCTCGCGCGGCATGCTGCGCGACCGCGTTCTGGCCTTGCGCCGCGCCAACATCTTCGAGCCGCACCGCTACCGCCATATCGTCGGAACCACGCGGATCGGCAAGATCGAGAATGGCATCGCCGAGGCGCGCTCGCCGGTGATCGTGGTCAGGATCATGCATGACGGCGAGATGAGCCTGTTCGCCGCCGGCCGCTATCTCGACCGCATCCAAGTCGATGCCGAGCCTTATCGCTTTGTCGAGCGCCTGGTGATCCTCGACAGCGACAAGATTGACACCTTGCTGGTGATCCCGTTGTGACCATAAGCGACGAGCCCAGCGCAAATAAGAGAGCCCACAAATCAGAATAGCAGGAGTCGATGTCATGAGCGGTGGCGCCGCGGCTTATGTCGAGGAATTCCGGGCGCGGGGAACGGAGATCGCCGATCTATGCACCCGCTGCGGCGATTGCTTTCGCGCCTGCCCGATGGTCGCACCGGCCGGGATCGGCGAGGCCGACCCGGTTGCAACCACAGCCGCGATCGTCGGTCTCGTCACCGGCGGCGCCGGCAACGAAACCGCAATCCGGTGGGCCAATGTGTGCAGCGGCAGCGGCAATTGCATCCCGGCCTGCACCCATGGCGTCAATCCGCGTTTTATGGTCCAGCTCGCTCGCGGTTTTGCCCGGGCGCAAAAGGAGGGGCCGCGGCTCGACACACGCTGGCGCCAGGGCTTTCAGACAATGAGCCGCGGGGTGCGCATCCTGTCGCGGCTGCAATTGCCTCCCGAGACCCTGGCGCGGCTGCGCGGACAGGGATTGCCGCCGCGCAGCGAACCGCCGGAAATCGTCTTTTACACCGGCTGCAACATCCTCAAGACCCCGCATATTGCGCTCTTATGCCTCGATGTCCTCGACCTTTTGGGCGTCGATTACGAGGTCATGGGCGGTCCCGGCCAGTGCTGCGGCGTCTACCAGTTCCGCGAAGGCGATTACGCCAATACCGCGCGGGTCGGGTTTGCCACGATCGACGGGCTGGCCAAAGCCGGGACCTCGACCGTGCTGTCCTGGTGTCCGAGCTGCCAGTTGCAGATCGGCGAGGTGGCGCTGCCGAGCTATGAGCGGCAGTTCGGCGCCCGGCCGTTCGATTTGAACCCGTTCTTGGTCTATCTCGCCAGTCGCGCCGAGGAACTGGCGGCGTTGATGAAGCACCGGGTCGAAAAGCGCGTCGCGCTGCATGAGCGGCCGGTTCTGCCGCAGGTCATGGCCGCGGTCAAAACGCTTCTGGCGATCGTGCCCGGGGTCGAACTGGTGGACATCGACGTGCCGCGGGTCGGAACCCAGGCCAACAGCCTCGCGGCCCTGCCCGCCTTCAAGCAGGAACTGGTGCGGCGCGAACTTGCCGCCGTCGCCGATGCCGGGGTGACAACCCTCGCCACCGTCTATCACGCCTGCCACCGCGAATTGTGCGATGCCGGCGCCGGCCGCAATCTTGAAATCGTCAATTTTATGGAAATCCTCGGCGCCGGCCTCGGCCTTTACGCGGAGGATCTTTATAAGCGGCTGAAGCTGATGGGCGACATCGACCAGATTATCGTCGAGACGAGCCCGCTGATCGCCGCCCACGAACTCGATCTCGACACGGTACGCGACGCGCTGCTCGCCGAATTCGGCGGGGCGGCGCCCGCAGCCACGTCCGGCGCTGCGGCAACGCCATAGGCCCGGTGGCGAGCGACACCCCGCTCGGTCGCTGACCAGCGCACACCGTTCGGCGGACGGTTGGTCAATCAGGTGGAAGGGCCCGTTTGGCGCCGAGCCGGCCGCCGCAACAGCGCCCTCGCCTGCGCCAAGACGGCGCCTCCCACGCTACGGTCGCGGTGGGAAGGCATGGCCGTGCGCGGCATGCTCGCGCAGCCACAGCGCCGTGCGTCGCGCCCCGCCAAAGGCAAACAAATGCAGCCCGTCGATGATGCCTGCCCGGCCTTCGCGACCGACCAGATCGGCCAGCAGACGGTCCGGCGTGGCTTCGGTCAGGATGCGCGCGAACGCCGTTTGGCCGCGACCCAGCGCGCGCAGCGAGGCACCGATGCCGCAGCGCACCGCATATTTGGCAAGCGTGGCGATGCTGGCCGGGCCGGCGAGCCCGATCCGGACGGGGCAGGAAATACCGTCATCGCGCAGCCTTTCGATCCAATCGGCAATCGGCGCGGCCTCAAACCCGAATTGGGTCACGACCGCGCCGGCAAGCCCGCGCCGGCGCGCTTGGGCGAGTTTGTCGCGCAGGCTGGCGGCAAGCCGGTCGCGGGCGACGAGCGGATGCCCCTCGGGATAGCCGGCAAAAAACACCTGCGCGATGCCATTATCCTCGATCAGCCCGGTGCTCAGCAGATCGCCGCTGTCACGGAACGGGCCCGCCGGTTGCGTGGCGTCGCCCGCCACCAGCAGGATGCTGTTTACGCCGGCCTCGCCGGCGGCGCGGCGCAAAAAATCGCGGGCCTGGGTAAAGCTGGCCAGCCGCCGGGCGGCGACATGCGGAACCGGCGTGAAGGCGGCCCGGCGCAATCGGACACAGGCGGCAACGACATCATGATGGGTGACGCTCGCGGGGAAATTCACAAACACCAAGGCGCCCGGGCCAAGCAGCCGGTCCAATTCCTCGCGCAGCGGGTCATCACGCGGCGAAACTTGGAGCGACGCGCCACGTGCCAGCTCGCCGATACGCCGCGCCAAGGGGGCGGGGGCCGGCGGCGCGTGCATCGCGAGGGCGAGGCTCATCCCGAATCCCTCTTGCGCGAAATCACGTAGGATTCGTCCCAGAACCACAACCCGTCATATTTCTGCAGGACCTCGCGGGTGGCGTCGAGATAGGCGCCGCTGCTGATCGCGCTGTTGAGCCGCTCGTCTTCGATCTGGGCGACATAGACCGCGGCGTTCCACGCGGCGAACAGGGTCGAGGTGCCGATCGTGTCGCTGATCTCGCTGGGCAGCGTGTGCATGTCATAGCGAAACAGCGCGCGGGCGTCGGCGTAGGCGCCGAAATTGTAAGCGCGCGCCGCGGCGCCGAGCTCGGTTTTGGCCGCGCGCAACAAAGTGTGGCGATCGGTGGTGAACGGGTTTTCGCCGGGCCAGATGCGCTGGATGATCTCCAGCCCCGGATCATCGCCATGGGAATGGATCGCGATCAGCCGTCCGCCCGGCGCCAAACTGCGGGCCAGCGGCGCCAGGATCCGCCGCGCCTTGAATTCGACCGGGGCGCG